>SLQN01000050.1 GCA_007131465.1 Paracoccaceae bacterium | reverse complement strand
TGCCGCCAGATGCTAGAATCCAACTGGATGACACCATTCTACCAGAGCTCGTAGATGCATTGCTTCTCAATAATCAGGACGAAAATACAAATGAAAGAGTCGGCCCGGATCAAGACACGGCTATACGCTTTGCACTGGACAATCGCCTCGACTTGCAAATAGCACGTATGCGCACCGAAGACGCGGCACGCAAAATCAAAATAGCGGAAGATGCATTTCGTCCGGAAGTCACACTAGGCGGAAGAGTACGTACCGGGGAAAGCCGTGCGAGCTTCAGCGCGGCCGAACAGGACAACGCGCGTCTGGATCTTGGCGCACGACGAACCTCGGGATTTTTAAACATCGATCTTGCGCTGGATCGGCGCCGTGAACGCATCGCCTACCGACGCGCACTGATTGCACTCGATGCCGCCCACCGCGAGGCTGCACAACTCGAAGACCGCGTAAAACTTGAAATCCGGGATTCCCTGCGGCGCTTACACCAGACCCGTGAGGCACTCGAAATCCAGCAGCAAGCGGCAGTGCTCGCAGAACAACGTGTGCACAGCACCGACATGTTTTTACAAGCTGGTAGAGCACAAATACGGGACGTCCTGGAAGCGCGCGAAGCGTTGGTCAATGCGCGCAATGCACTCACAAGTGCAGCGGTCAATCATCGACTCGCCCAACTGCGATTTCAGCGTGATGCCGATTTGTTAGAGATGAGCATCGATGGCACCTTGCAAGAACAACAGCTAGCGCAACATATGCAGACAGCACAATCCGATAATGAGGTATTTCATGAAGAAGAACAACACGAACACTAAACTGCGGGCGGCGATCCTGATCCTTCTGGTCGCAAGTGTAGGTGCGGCGATTCTCACCTGGCAGTTGCGCGTTGCACGCAGCAGTGTCCCCGTCGCCACATTTCCCGCTGCACGAGGCCCGCTCGACATCACGGTACAAGAGGGAGGCACCGTTCACCCACGCGAACAAGTTATCCTCTCCAGTGAACTGGAAGGACGCAACCGGATTTTGTTCCTCATCCCAGAAGGAACGCTTGTGGAAAAAGGAGATTTGCTTGTAGAACTGGATTCCTCGGGCTTGGTAGACCGGCGTGTGGATCTGGATATCCGCGTACAAAATGCAGAAGCCGCCTTTATTCGTAGCAGGGAAAACCTTGAAGTGGTGCGAAACCAGGCGCAGAGCGATGTTGAAAATGCCGAACTCAAACTTCAATTCTCCGAGGAGGATCTGCTGCAATACCGCGAAGGGGAATACCCCAACCGACTCAAGGAGCTCGAAGCGCGCATCACGATGGCACGCGAAGAATTACAGCGATCACGCGAAAAACTCGAATGGTCCGAAGTATTGTTCGAGGAACAATATCTGGCCGAATCGGAAGTTCGTGCCGATGCTTTGGCCGTGCGCAGAGCAGAACTCGATGTAGAACTGGCAGAAAATAACTTGCGGTTTTTACAAAACTTTGAGTTTCAACGACGCATTAACCAACTCGAAAGCGATAAGCATCAAGCGCGTATGGCGCTCGAACGTACGCAACGACGCGCACGGTCCGATGTCATCCAGGCCGAGGCCGATTTACGGGCCCGTGAATCGGAATACCAACAGAATCTGGATCGCTTGGAACGTCTCGACGAACAAATTGCCAAGGCGCGCATTGTGGCGCCCCAAGCGGGTCTCGTGATTTATGCCACAAGCACGCGTTTTCGCTGGCGCGGGAATGTGGAACCACTAGCAGAAGGACAGGAAGTAAATGAACGTCAGGAGCTTATCCATCTACCCACTGCTGCCGGCTTCATGGCACGCATCCGCATACACGAATCCAGCCTGCAAAAGGTGGCTCCCGGACAACCCGTGAACATCACGGTAAGCGCCCTCCCCGGGCGGACCTTCACCGGCACCGTCAATACCATTGCGCCACTCCCAGATCCGGCCAGCACATTCATGAATCCGGACCTGAAATTGTATGACACCGAAATCCTGATTGAGGGTGGCAGAGATATCCTGCGAGCCGGCATGAGCTGCCAGACCATCATCAAAGTTGATTCCATTGAAGATGCCGTGCACATACCCGTTCACACGGTTGTGCGCCATCAAGGGAAACCAACCGTATTTGTGCTCACCCCCAATGGCCCTGTGGCCCGACCGGTTGAAGTCGGACAGGACGACGGGCGCATGGTCCACATCATATCTGGACTGGATGAGGGAGAGCCGGTGCTACTGGCACCACCGGTTGGCACCCAACGTGAAGCGCGCCGAACACGCCGGGAAAACGGGCAGGAAGAAAGTGCCACGCCACGCGTCGAGGATCCTGCTGCGCCTCGCCAACGGGAAGAAAACCAGCGCGAACGTAGACGTCCGGAAGGTCCGCCAACATGAGTACGCCCGCCGCACAACTGGAAGACATTCACAAAACCTACCATATGGGGGATGAACCCATCCGCGCCCTGAATGGTTTTACCACCACGTTTGAGACCGGAAGCTTCTGGGCAATCATGGGCCCCAGCGGTTGCGGCAAAAGCACCTTACTGAATGTACTTGGATGCCTGGACCGACCAGATGCCGGCAGGTATCGCATCAATGGGCGCGATATTGCAGCATTAACCGACGATGCCCTCAGCGAGATACGTCTGAAATACCTCGGCTTTATTTTCCAAAGCTTCAATCTGATTGCGCAACTAACGGTGGCCGAAAATATTGAACTCCCCTTGTTTTACCTGGGATGGCACCCGGAACGTGCGCGCAAACGCGCCACCGAACTCGCGGCTGAAGTCGGATTGGCAGAGCGTTTGGGACACCGACCCTATCAGCTCTCCGGCGGACAGCAACAACGCGTCGCGATTGCTAGAGCATTAGCCAACGATCCGGTTCTCTTGCTTGCCGATGAGCCCACAGGAAATCTGGACTCCGCAACCGGTGTGGAAATCATGGACATGATTAGCGGCTTAAACCAAAACGGAAAAACCGTGATCATGGTAACCCATGAACCCGACATCGCGGCACAGGCCAAGCATCGGTTAGTCATGCGCGACGGCCGCATCGAACGCGTGGAGGCCCACGCATGAAAAACAATCGTCTTTTCAGAAATATTCGCCTGGGCATCAAAACGCTCATGCTCCACAAATTGCGCTCGCTGCTCACGATGCTTGGCGTCGTATTCGGCGTTGGTAGCGTTATCGCCATGCTGGCGGTCGGCGAAGGTGCCAGCCGCGAGGCTCTCGAGCAAATCCGACGGCTCGGCAGCAATAACATCATCATAGACGGTGAACGGCCGGACGGGGATGACGAAGGCCAGCGCGGAGAACAAACGCGACTACTCATATACGGATTACGCTACGCGGATCTTGACCGTCTCCAAACCGGATTTCCCGACATCACGAGAGCTGTCCCCGTAAAACTGATACAACGCGAAGGTCGCATCGGCGCACAAGCCATGCAACTGCGGATGGTCGGCACCACGCCCGACTGGTTTAAACTCGTTGATCGCCCCATACTCGATGGCCGCGCGCTAACCGGCCTGGATCTCGAACGCAAAGCGAATGTTGCCGTGCTTACCGAGCACGCAGCTCGCAGACTGTTTTCCGCAGCACGTGCCGGTCTCGGCTCCCAGATTCGCATCGGCGGCACATCCTTCACGATCGTAGGCATTGTCCAGAGCGAAAGCGCCGCAGCAGGCGGGATGCAAACCCCGGACCGCAACACAGATCTCTACATCCCAATCACAACCGCGCAAGAACGCTTTGGCGATTTGCAGGAATTACGCAGCGGAGGAGGCGTCTCGCGTGAACAGGTAGAATTGAATCAGATTATCGTGGAAATAACCTCATTAGATGCAGTCGAATCCAACGCTGCCGCCATCGAATCCATGCTGGCACGCTTTCACCCGCGCACCACTGCCTATCGCGTCAATGTTCCCTTAGCCCTCTTACGACAAGCAGAAGCCACCCGCCGTAATTTTAATATTGTACTCGGAGCCATTGCTGGCATCAGCCTGCTTGTTGGCGGCATCGGCATCATGAATATCATGCTGGCCTCGGTCACCGAGCGGACGCGGGAGATTGGTGTTCGCCGCGCCATCGGTGCCAAACAACGTCAAATTATTCAACAGTTTCTCATTGAAACAATTGTGCTGTCTACCACGGGTGGACTTATCGGCGTGGCAATTGGCATGTTAATTCCCCGGATTATCAGCGCCACGGTTGCCATGCCGACCTATGTCACGCCGCTCAGTGTCATCCTCGCGCTCGGTGTGAGCATGGTCGTGGGCATCATCTTCGGCATCTACCCCGCTATCCGCGCGGCCCGCCTCGACCCCATCGAAGCCCTACGCCACGAATAACCCGAACCGACACCTTCACCGCACACTGGGCTTGTGCCCCAGAGAAAAGAAACGCGAGGTCCAGAAAAGCACGTACGCCCCCCTCAACGCCCTTCACCGCCACATCCCTCGCTGCCGCGGGGGAGATCGATTGGCCGTCTCATCCGCAAGCTTGTCTTTCGCGCCAACGTGTCATACAGTTTTACGCCTGCATTCAAGACTAATTTTGATTGTACAATCCGGCAAACGCCATCATAAATAGTAACCATGATACAAATAACAGATGATATACGCATTGCGGCACTAAAACCCTTGATTCCTCCTGCTATTCTGATGGAAGAGCTGCCCATCACCGATGCCGCATCCGAGGAAATCGCCCTTACACGCACCCAAATTGAAAACTGCCTGATCGGCAAGGACAATCGACTCGTTGTTATTGTGGGACCATGTTCCATTCATGATGCCGAGGCCGCGCGGGAATACGCCAGCCGACTCAAACCAACAGCAGACCGTCTGGCCGATGACCTACTTCTCATCATGCGCGTATATTTCGAAAAGCCACGTACAAGTATTGGTTGGAAGGGACTCATTAACGACCCGATGCTCGATGGCACCTTTGCGATTAACAAAGGACTGCGTATTGCTCGCAAGCTATTGTTGGACATCTCTGATGCTGGACTCCCTTGCGGGTGCGAATTTCTCGACACAATCATGCCCCAGTTTATTGCTGATCTGGTAAGCTGGGGCGCCATCGGCGCACGCACAACCGAAAGCCAGGTGCATCGCGAACTGGCCTCCGGCTTATCTTGTCCCATCGGCTTTAAAAATGCCACCACAGGCAATATCAACGTAGCTCTGGATGCAATCGAAGCAGCCAAATATCCACACCATTTTCTTTCCGTAACCAAGCAAGGTGTCGCAGCCATTGTGGCAACCAACGGAAACCCTGCCTGCCACTTGATTCTGCGGGGTGGTACCGATGGCCCAAACGACGATCCCGCATCCATTCGCCAAGCAGCAGAACAACTGCAAGCTCAAAAGCTACCAAGTCGTGTTATGATCGATTGCAGTCACGGAAACAGCCGTAAGCAATATAAACAACAGACAATTGTCGCACAGCGTGCCGCCGCGCAAATAGAAGCAGGCAATAAGCATATCTTCGGTTTGATGCTCGAAAGCCATCTACGAGCAGGGCGACAGGATCTCGTGCCGGAGCAACCGCTCGTGTACGGACAGAGCATTACCGATGCCTGTTTAGGCTGGAACGAAACCGAACCCATCCTGGAAATGGTGGCAATGGCTGCTCGCGAAAGAAAAAAAAAGATTTGAAACAACATTTTTTAGATTGACGTTCATGCACTGCTGTGATGAAAGATTGCGAATCATGGTAGATACAGCCAAGGCTGAAGCAGCAAGGGGACAACATCAATGACACCAAGTGACAGAAGATACACCGAAACACACGAATGGATTAAACTCGAGGATGGACTGGCGATCGTCGGCATTACCGATTATGCGCAAGAATCACTTGGCGACATAACCTTTGTTGATCTCCCCGATCCAGACACAGAACTAGAACAAGATCAAGAATGCGCCGTCATTGAATCCGTCAAGGCCGCAAGTGATATATATGCGCCCTTGTCAGGACGCGTCGCAGAAGTGAATGACGCCCTCGAAGCCAATCCCGAAACTGTAAATGAAGATCCCTATGGAGAAGGCTGGCTTTTCAAAATAGCGGCTGTGGATATGGAGCAATTCAATGACTTGCTCGATGCTGCTGACTACGAGGCAATGAACGAAGAAGAGGACGACAATGAGTAAGTCTGGCTTTGCTGTTCTTACAGCATGCATCGCCTTGGGCTTCACTTGCCTTTTTGCGACCAGCACTATGGCTACTTCCGTTAACTTCTACACGATCGGTGCTCGTTACCACACCACACACACACACTTTGATGCACTCCCCTTCCGTAATGGCGACCTCACATATCAGGCCGGGGTCGAATTCCATGAAGGCATTGGCTTCTGGCAAATCATCGGTGGATATACACCATCCATAAAAACGGTGGCCGATTTCGAGGGTCCGGAAATTGACTATGTCTTCACACCGCAGCTCAACCTTATACTCCAAGATCAAGGCTGGCTAGCAGGAACGGGCGTTCTCGCCAGCTACATCAAAGATGAAACAGAAAGCGATTGGACCAAATTATATTGGCAAGCCCTAATCGGCTATCAATTCCGGCTCCAGCACTTCACCTTGGATATCATGGCTATTTACAGCTTTGATCGCTGGTCAAACATTTCCGATTTCCAATTCGGTGATCTAGAGTTCTCCGGCATGCTCAAACGACGCTTCTAGGTTGTAACTTCATTGTTCATACACTTACTCGCTTGCACTTAATCCCCTACACTTACTCGATATTATGAGCGCTGACTTTCGAGTAAGTGTAAACGATTAGGTGTGCCCGAGTAAGGGTAAGAAGTTTCAATATGCATCATCTGGGGCACCCCCGGGGCCGCAGCTAACCAGTAACTTCATTTTTATATACAAGATGTTCCGGTTTTTGGAAGTGCTACCAAAAGAGGATTTCAACACGCCATCCCGCCATGGAGCATCTTGCATCCCAAAACCTTTTACATGCCCCCCCTTTCCCGCTATTAACCATTGACACTGAGCAAGAGTTCTATATGCTACAATGTTAGTCACATTAGTAATGAATACAAAACAAGGGTACCTAATGAAAGCTGTACAAGATAATTCTTTATCGATTGGAAACACACCCCTAGTGAAGTTGAATCGGCTCGTCAATGGGAAGGCAAACGTATATGCCAAGATCGAAGGGCGTAACCCAGCCTATTCGGTCAAGTGCCGCATTGGCGCAAATATGATATGGGAAGCTGAAAAGCAGGGAAAATTGAAACCAGGGATGGAAATCATCGAGCCAACAAGCGGGAACACAGGTATCGCCTTGGCATTTGTAGGGGCCTCACGTGGCTATAAAGTAACACTTGCCATGCCGGAAAGTATGAGTATCGAGCGCCGTAAAGTATTAAAAGCATTCGGAGCCAACCTGATATTAACCGAAGCT
>SLQN01000055.1 GCA_007131465.1 Paracoccaceae bacterium | reverse complement strand
GCCGTGGGGCGTGTGAACGCGCTGGGCGAGAAGAAGGGCAAGCGGGTCGGTTCGGTGCTGGGGGTGGATTTGCAAGAGGTCGATCCGCTGGCCGGGGCCGAGGCGCATGTACTGGATTTTCTGGAAGAAGGGGCCGAGGAAAAGGTCAAGACCTGGCTGGGGGGCCGCGCCGATGTGGTGATGTCGGACATGGCGGCGGCGGCGTCGGGGCACAAGCAGACCGATCACATGCGGATCATGGCGCTGTGCGAGGCGGCTGCCTATTTCGCCTTCGATGTGCTGGAAGAAGGGGGAACCTTTGTCGCCAAGGTTCTGGCTGGCGGGGCGGAAGGCAGCCTGCAACAATTGCTCAAGCAGAATTTCCGCAAGGTGGCCAATGTGAAGCCGCCCGCCAGCCGGTCCGACAGTTCCGAGAAATATGTCGTGGCGCAGGGCTTTCGCGGCGGCTCTGAACCAGACGCGCAATGAAGGACCGTTTCGCCACCCGCCCCGGAGAGATGCGGCTTGACGGCACGTTGGACCCGCAGGCCACGATCACCTTCATCGGCCATATCGAAAGCCCGTGGCGACTGGAGGATTGCCCCAAGAACCTGCGTGCGGCGCGCGAACGGGGCCTTGGCGCAACGCTGCATGTTGCGCCGCGGTTCCGCGCCGGGCTGGAAGGGATTGCACCGGGCGATGCGCTGGTGCTTCTGTACTGGATGTCAGAGGCTCCGCGCGACCTGATCCGGCAGGTCCCGCGCCACCGCCCCGAGGGGACGGGGACCTTCAACCTGCGCTCGCCTGCCCGGCCCAATCCGATCGGGATGGGGGTGGTCGCGGTGCTGGAGATCGACAGCGCGCGCGGTCGCGTGCGGATAGACGCCATCGACGCGATTGACGGCACGCCGCTGATCGACATCAAGCCGTATATGCCGCTGGCCGATACTGCTCCGACAGGCTGAAACAGAGACACCCCATGTCCACCCTGATCAAGCTTTCGCTAGCCTTGTTCGTACTCTGGGCAGCCGGAGTCACCCTGTTCACGGCGATGCAGGGCGCAATCCTGTTTCCGCGCTCAATGGTCGGCCCTGCCCCGACCCTGCCGCAAAGCGCGCGACGCCTGACCCTGCCGCGCCCTGATGGGGTGGAGTTGCATGGCGTTCTGATCCCGGGCCGAACTGCCGGGCGGCCCGTCATCCTCGGATTTGCCGGGAATGCCTGGAATGCCGAAAGCATGGCGCTGTTCCTGCATGGAACCCTTCCGGAATATACCGTGGTCGCTTTTCACTATCGCGGATATGCTCCCAGCACTGGCAGCCCCTCGGCCACAGGTCTGATGGCAGATGCCGAGTCCATCCATGATTTTCTTGTTGCCGAGGGCATGGGCGACCAGATTGCCATCGGCTTCAGTATCGGAAGCGGGCTTGCGGCGCATCTGGCGTCCGTACGGGGGCTCCAGGGGGCTGTGTTGGTCACACCCTTCGACACTCTGCAAGCTGTCGCCCGCCAGACCCTGCCCTGGGCGCCTGTGCGGTGGCTGTTCCGGCATGACATGGATGCGCTTGGCGCGCTTCAGAGCAGTGCAGCCCCGGTTGGCCTGATCCTTGCCACACGCGATGAGGTGATCCCCCCGGCCCGGTCGGAGGCGCTGGTGGCAGGGCTGGAACACGGCGCGCCGCCCCCCGCCTATCTGAAGCGCATCCCGGCGGGGCATAACGACATCTATGCGCACCCCGATTTTGCCCCTGCGCTGCGCGCGGCAATCGACGCGGTGCAGGACTAACCACGCGCCCGCGCTTCCATCTCGGTTGCGACAGCTTCGGCGCGCGCGGCCATTTCCGTCAGCGCATCGGTGACATCATCGGGAATGACCGGCACTTCTACCCGTTTGGGCGCAGGTTCGGGCCGGGCATGCAGCCGCGAGATTTCTTCGCGCAGCGCAGCGATCTCGGCTTGCGCTGCAGTCACTTTGTCCCCGGCCTCGGCGGTCTTGTCGGCCAGCATCAGCCCTGCCATCAGCAACATGCGTTCGGCAGGAACCCGCCCGATCTGGTTGAGCAGCACACGCGCCTCGGCATCCAGCATCTCGGCGGCGGCGATCAGATACTGTTCCTCGCCCGGCTGGCAGGCCACAGTGAATTCCTTGTGGCCGATGGTGATGACCTGTTCAGGCATTGGCATCCTCGGGTGAGATCAGGGGTTTCAACTCTCCCAGCACATCTTCCATCTCGGCGGCCTCGGCTGCGCGTTCGGCGCGCAGCGCTTCGAGTTCCGCCAGAAGCGAGCGGTTGATGGTGCTGGGTTCGATCACCTGCGCCTCGGTGCTTTCACGCAGCTTGCGATTGGCTTCGATCAGCTTGGTATTGGCTTTTTTCAGGCGCAGCATCTCCAGGCTTTGCAGGTCAAGCTGTTCGGTCATGCGCGCAAGGCGGCGTTCCAGACCGGCGAAAGAGCTTTCCTGCCGCTGGCGGACGGCATTCACCCGCTCTGACAGGGCCGCATTCTTGGCGCGCTCTGCTTCGAGTTGCTTTGCCATCGTTTCAGGGTCGGACTCCGGCGCAGCGGCTTCGGGCACAACCGCCAGTTTCTGGGCTGCCTTAGAGATGCGGTCAAGCGCGCGGCTCAGGCGGCGCTCCAAGTCGGATACATTGCTCATGCCCATGTCGCTTTCTGTTTCAAAGCCGAAATGCCGCCCCGACCCCGAATCACTCGGCCCCTGAAGCAACACAACTTGATCATTAGCCTAACCCCAAAAGACCCAGTTTCCAACATCCCGCCGCGATTTGACAGCGTCCCGGCCACCCCTTCGCTTGAACTTGCGGCCAAGGCTGTTATGACGCCGCTAACATTCGCCAGACAAGGACCGCCCGACGTGGATATTGCTGCCCTGCGTGATGCACACCCCGATCACTGGATCAAGGCCACTGCCATACGGACGCTGGCAATGGATGCGGTTCAGGCCGCCAATTCCGGCCATCCCGGCATGCCGATGGGCATGGCCGATGTGGCCACAGTGCTGTTCGAGCGGCACCTGAAATTCGACGCCAAGGCACCGGACTGGGCCGATCGTGACCGCTTCATCCTGTCGGCCGGGCATGGATCGATGCTGATCTATGCGTTGCTGTATCTGACCGGATATGAGGACATGACCCTCGATCAGATCCGCAATTTCCGCCAATGGGGTGCGATCACGGCGGGTCACCCGGAATACGGCCATGTGACGGGCGTGGAAACCACCACCGGGCCGCTGGGTCAGGGTCTTTCCAATGCCGTGGGCTTTGCCATGGCCGAAGAGAAGCTGCGCGCCGAATTCGGGCCGAAGGTCGTGGACCACTACACTTATGTCATCGCGGGTGACGGGTGCCTTATGGAAGGCATCAGCCACGAGGCCATCGGACTTGCCGGCCACCACAAGCTGGGCCGCCTGATCGTACTGTGGGACAATAACGACATCACCATCGACGGGCGGGTCGGCCTGTCGGATTCCACCGACCAGCGCGCGCGGTTTGCTGCCGCCGGGTGGAAAGTGCTGTCCTGCGACGGGCATGACCCTGCCGATATCGACCGCGCGTTGAGTGCGGCGAAAGGGTCTGACCGGCCCGTGCTGATTGATTGCAAGACGATCATCGGCTTTGGCAGCCCCGGCAAATCCGACAGTTCGGGGGCGCATGGCTCGCCCCTGGGCGATGCCGAGATTGCAGCCACGAAAAAGATCTATGGCTGGCCGCATGGTCCGTTCGAAATTCCTGCCGACGTTCTGGCCGACTGGCGCGCGATCGGGGCGCGCGGGGCAGAGGCACGCAGCGCTTGGGAAGAGCGCTTTGTGACGCTGTCATCGACGAAACAGGCCGAATTCACGCGCCGCATGTCGGGGGCCACACCCAAGCGGCTGGAAGCCGCGATCCGCGCTTTCAAGAAGCAGATTTCCGAAAGCGCGCCCAAGGTTGCCACGCGCAAATCCTCGGAGATGACGCTGGAAGTGATCAACCAGGTCTGCCCGGAAACGATGGGCGGCTCGGCGGATCTGACCGGGTCCAACAACACCAAGACCGCCGGGCTGGGCGTGTTCTCGCCCACCGACCGCAAGGGGCGCTATGTCTATTACGGCATCCGCGAACACGGGATGGCGGCGGCGATGAACGGCATGGCGCTGCATGGCGGACTGAAACCCTATGGCGGCACATTCCTGTGCTTTACCGACTATGCGCGCGGATCGATGCGCCTGTCGGCGCTGATGGGTGTGCCGGTGACCTATGTCATGACGCATGATTCCATCGGGCTGGGCGAAGACGGTCCAACCCACCAGCCGGTCGAGCATCTGGCGATGCTGCGCGCCACCCCCAACACGCATGTCTTCCGCCCCTGCGACACCGTGGAAACTGCCGAAGCCTGGGAACTGGCACTGACCAGCACCCGCACGCCCTCGGTGCTGGCGCTGACGCGGCAGAACCTGCCCACCTACCGCACCGAGCACAAGGTCAGGAACCTGACCGCGCAGGGCGCCTATGTGCTGGCCGAGGCAGAGGGCAAACGGCAGGCCATCCTGCTGGCCACCGGGTCTGAGGTTGAAATCGCGATGACCGCGCGCGACATGCTTCAGGCCGAAGGGATTGGCACGCGGGTCGTCTCACTCCCCTGCTGGGAATTGTTCGAGGAGCAGCCCGAAGCCTATCGGCGCAAGGTGCTGCCCGCAGGACCAGTGCGCGTGGCCATCGAGGCGGGCATCCGCTTTGGCTGGGACCGCTGGCTGTTTGGCGAACGCGGGCGGCGCGAGAAATCGGGCTTTGTCGGCATGCACGGGTTCGGGGCCTCTGCCCCGGCCCCGGATCTGTATCGTGAATTCGGCATCACGCCAGAAGCGACCGTCGCCAAGGTAAAGGCCCTGCTTGGATAGTGCTGTCGCATATAAGGGACAAGAAAACGGGGCGCGTCATCGACGCGCCCCGTTTTCGTTGCGGTAAAGCCCTGTGCTTATTGCGGCGTCAGCCCGCGCAGCCGTTCACCACGGCGGCGTAGCAGTTCGACCACGGACAAAAGCGCGACAGAGATCAGCACCAGAATAGTCGCCACCGCCAGAATCGTCGGGCTGATATCCTCGCGGATGCCCGACCACATCTCGCGCGGGATGGTGCGCTGTTCGACCCCGGCCACGAACAGGACGACCACAATCTCGTCAAACGACGTGATGAAGGCGAAAAGCGCGCCGGAAATCACACCCGGCAGGATCAGCGGCATCGTGATCTTGAAGAAGGTCCGTGTGGGCGACGCCCCCAGATTGGCCGCCGCGCGTGTCAGCGACTGATCAAACCCCACCAGCGTTGCCGTCACCGTGATAACCACGAAAGGCGTGCCCAGTGCCGCATGCGCCAGCACGACGCCAAGATAGGTCTGCGCGATGTTGATCGACGAGAAGAAGAAGAACATCCCCGCAGCAGAGATGATCAGCGGCACGATCATGGGCGAGATCAGGATGCCCATGATCAGCCCCTTGGCCGGCATTTCAGACCGCGACAGCCCCAGCGCCGCCAATGTGCCCAGCGTTGTGGATACGATGGTGGCCGCGATCCCGATGATGAAGGAATTGCGGATCGACCGCATCCAGCTCTCGGACCCGAAGAAATCCTGATACCAGCGCAAGGAGTAGCCTTCGGGGTTCAGCGTCAGCATTTCGCGCGTAAAGGTGAAAAAGGGCTGCGCATTGAAGCTGAGCGGAATCATGATCAGGATCGGCGCGAGCAGGAAAAAGAAGATGCTGTAGCAGATCACCCGGAAGGCATAGTGCCAGATCTTGTCTTTCGCGGTGTAATAGGCGGGCATGGACATGATGGTTCTCCCTTACCCGAATTTCAGGCTGTCAGTGCCGACAAGCCGGTTGTAAAGCCAATACAGCACCAGCACACCGACCAGCAGCATCGACCCCAGCGCCGCAGCCAGCCCCCAGTTCAGGGATTGCTGGATATGGCGCGCAATCTCGTTCGAGATCATGCGCCCGGACTGGCCACCGACAAGCGCAGGCGTGATGTAATAGCCGATCGAGATGATGAAGACGAGCACCCCCCCTGCACCGATGCCCGGCAGTGTCTGCGGGAAATAGACCCGGCGGAAGGCCGTCCAGGGCGTTGCGCCAAGGCTTTTGGCCGCGCGCATGTAAGACGGCGGAACAGTGCGCATGACGGAATAAAGCGGCAGCACCATGAAGGGAAGCAGGATATGTGTCATGGCAATGATGGTCCCGGTCTGATTGTAGATCAGACTGAACCTCCCATCATCATTGATGAAACCCATGCCAACCAAGGCATTGTTGATCACACCTTGCTGCTGCAACAGCACGATCCAGGCGGACGTGCGCACCAGAAGCGATGTCCAGAACGGCAGCAGCACCGCAATCATCAGAAGGTTCGCATAGCGCATTGGCAGGGTTGAGAGGAAATAGGCAATGGGAAAGCCGAGAATGAAGGTCATCAGCGTGATCGCAAGGCTCAGCGCCAGCGTCCGCCCGAAAAGCGAGACATAAATCTGCCGGTTCTCGTCGCGCTTGACGATGTTTCCGAATTCATCATATTCGCGGTCCAGCGCCGCGACATAGTAGGAAAGTGTCAGCGGTCGCCCTTCGCGCTGGATCACGCGCCACAATTCCGGTTGTCCCCAAAGCCTGTGGGCGTCTGTGAAGGCATCCCTGTAGGGCGCTTCGAAATCCGGAACAGACCGTGCAGTGCGCGAAATCGCGCTGCGCGCAGCACTTAGTTCATAGTTCAGACGGATCCCGAGCGGCCCGATTTTCTGATCCCGGCGTTCGCGGTCAAGGTCTTCCATCATGTCGGCATGCAGGGCCGCATAGACGCGTTCGTCCGGCAGACCGGTGCCGTCCCAATCCTGCAATGCATCAAGTGTGCGCGGCAGGGCATTCACGATTTGCGGGTTGTCGACCGACCGCCACATCATCTGCGCAATCGGAAAGGCAAAGAAGATCAGAATGAACGCAAGAAGCGGCGAGACCAGCAGGAAGGCAGAGATCTTGCGACGCCGGTTCGCCCGTTCGAGCGCGCGACGCAGGGGTGTGCCGTCGGACGTGACCAATCGGCCCCGCTTGTCGGTTTCGGTCCCTATCTCATCGGTTGCATCCGCCATCGCCATGCGCGCACTCCCTGCACTGATCGGTTCAGCCTTGTTTCGCAAAGGCAGTCAGGGCGCGTTTGCGCGCGCCCTGACCAAGGAAATGCTTATTGCAGCATCCAGTTTGCAAACCGCTCGCGCAGTTCGTCGCCATAGTCGATCCAGAAATCGTTATCCAGAACGATGGGCGCGAAGTAGTTATCCGGGTTGGTCGGCATGTGCTCGTTCATGTCGATGCCAAGATCCGCATGCTCACCCACCAGCGGGGCCGAAGACGCGCGGGCCGGGCCATAGCTGATGAATTTGGCCTGATC
>SLQN01000081.1 GCA_007131465.1 Paracoccaceae bacterium | reverse complement strand
TTGATGTGAACGCGGCGGGCAAGGGCAGGTCGATATCGGCGCTGCGAAACAGCGCGCCGTCTGCGATGTCGACATCAACCCCGGTCACATCGGCCAGCAGGCAAAGCTGAAAGCCATTGGCAAGGCGCAGATACGTCCCCTCCGGGGTGGTCAGGACCGGCGACATGGCCGCGCCCTGCCACAGCCCGTCGGCATCGGGCAGGGCCGCGACATCGCCCACGATGCTGCGCCGCGTCATGATTTCGGCCTCGTTCAGCAGATGGACCTGCCCTGCCCAGCCCGCGCCCTTGCCATAGCGGTCCACCACGGGATCGCCCTGCGCCAGCCCGTCATAGATGGCCCCGTCGGGCGTGTCCGTGCCGGTGTCCCAGCTGTCCAGATCGGCAGGGGGGATGCGCGTAAAGGCCAGCGGGTCCGGCGTCAGCGTGCCGCTGAAACGCAGATGCCCCTGCGCGAGTGGTGCGGCACTGCCGGGCAGGGTGCTGCGCAGGCCGAGATAGTCGGTCCCACCCAAACGGAACTGCACCAGTTCCAGCCCTGCCACTGCATCCAGCCGCTGCAGGTCATAGCTGCTGCGCCGCGTGCCATCGGCCGCGACGACATGATCAAGTCGCGCGCGCCAGCCCGATTGCGCGGCGCTGGTCATGCCAAGCGCGTGATGGCTGACAATCTCGCCGCGCAGCGCCGTTCCGGGTGTCCGGGCCTTGCATAGAAGCAGGATCTCGCCCTCGGCGATATCCGGCGCGCCCAGATACACCCCGCTGACCGAGACCCCGCTTTCGGGCCGCGCCAGCCCCAGCCCGAAATCGCCGGTTTTCGTGATCCTGCCTTCGGTCGTGTCGGTCGCGCTTTGGGTGATGGCCGTGCCGGTCAGCAGTCCCTCCACTTCCAGCCCTGCGGGGCAAGACGCCTGTCCGGTCGCTGCCGAGAATAAAAGCCCTGTGACCCAGGTCGCGCCATCGGGGCTTACCTTGACGCTCAGGTCGTCCGATCCTGCCAGCCCGATTTCGGCGCGGCCCGACCAGCCACTTTGATAGAGCAGGCTGGCCGTGTCAGAAACGCCTGCCTTGTTGATCTTGACCTGGTGGCCCGCGCCGGCATGGGTCAGCAGGCTCGCCTCGGATGCGACCGTCAGGCGGTTGGTGGTATCGGCAGAGGCATTGACGCCCAGCGATTCGACGCTCAGATCCGCGGGCAGGGGCGGGGCCTGCCAGTCGCTGCCGGTCCAGACCAGCACTGCGCCGCTGCTGCGCAGCGTCGCGCGCCAGCCCTCGGCGGGCAGGATGAACTCCCAGCCATCGCCCACCCGCACCGCCAGCGCCAGCGGGTTGCCGACCCACGGCCCGGACGGCGCGCCCCCCAGTGCCCAGATCATGCCCTCCTCCACCACGGCAGGCGGGGTGGTGGCATTCAGCCCTTCCAGTGTCAGATGGACCAGCGTGTCCAGCCTGAGCAGCGCTTCGTTCAGGGTGACATGCTTTTGCGCCTGCGCGGCTTGCAGGAAGGGCAGGCCAAGGCGAGCCGAGAATTCGGGCAATGTTGTCATGAGAAGGCGGTCCTGACGTCTGTGATGGATACGGGCGTCAGATTACCCCGCCGGGGTTGAGATGGTCTGACTTAAGCGTGCGCTGCCCCCGCGACCAAGCGCGACAGGGGCAGCGACGCGGGTCAGAGTGGCACGGTCGGGTCGCCAAACCCTTGCGGCACATACAGGTTATGCGGCCCCAGATCGGCGATATCGGTCTGGCCACACAGCCCCATCGTGACATCCAACTCCTTGTGGATGACCTCCAGCGCCTTTGTCACGCCCGCCTCGCCCATCGCGCCCAACCCATAGGTGAAAGCGCGCCCGATATAGGTGGCCTTTGCCCCCAGCGCGAGCGCCTTGAGCACGTCCTGCCCCGAGCGGATACCGCTGTCGAGATGGATTTCCACGTCCTTGCCCACGGCTTCGACCACCGAGGGCAGCATGCGGATGGAACTGACCGCGCCATCCAGTTGCCGCCCGCCGTGATTGGACACGACAATCGCATCGGCCCCGATATCGGCGGCGCGGCGGGCATCTTCGGGTTCCATGATTCCCTTGACGATCATCTTGCCGCCCCACCATTCCTTGAACTGCGCGATGCGGTTCCAGTCCAGCGCCGGGTCAAACGCCTCGGCCGTCCAGGTGGACAGCGACGAAGGGTCGGTCACGCCCTTGGCATGGCCGACGATATTGCCGAAGAAACGCCGCTTCGTGCCCAGCATCTCCAGCCCCCAGGGGATTTTCGTCATCATGTTGGCGATGGATTTCGCGGTCAGCTTGGGGGGCGCGGACAGGCCGTTGCGGATATCCTTGTGGCGCTGGCCCAGAAGTTGCAGATCCACCGTCACCACCAGCGCCGAACAGTTTGCCGCATGCGCCCGCTCGAACAGGCGGCGCATGAAATCGTCGTCCTTCAGCGTGTAGACCTGAAACCAGAAAGGTTTTTTCGTATGCGCGGCCACATCCTCGATCGAGCAGATCGACATGGTGGACAGCGTGAAGGGCACACCGAATTTCTCGGCGGCGCGGGCGGCCTTGATCTCGCCATCCGCACTTTGCATGCCCGTCAGCCCTACGGGCGCCAGCGCGACCGGCATTGCCACATCCTGCCCGATCATCTGGCCGCGCGTGCTGCGGTTCGACATGTCCACGGCGACGCGCTGTTTCAGCCGGATATGGGCGAAATCCGAGGTGTTGGCGCGGAAGGTCTGTTCGGTCCAGCTTCCTGATTCCGCATAGTCATAGAACATGCGCGGGGTGCGCCGCTCGTGCATCCGGCGCAGGTCTTCGATATTGGTGATGACGGGCATGCGGGCTCCCCCTCGCTGAATTGGTAAGATTTCTTTACCGACACGAGGGGGCGCAGACAAGCATTCAGGTAAAGAGCCGCTTCACCCAGCCCTTTTTTCCGGGGTCCGCTGGCGCTTCGGCCTTCGCATCGGTGCTGTCGGAGGTGTCGCTCGCGGGGGGCTCGGGTTCTGCCGGGCCTTCGATCCGGTCCTGAAACCGGGTGAAGAACTCTCCCGCCATGCGCCGCGCGAAGCCATCGACGATGCGGCTGCCAAGCTGCGCGAGCTTGCCGCCGACACTGGCATCCACCTCATAGGCCAGCAATGTGCCCCCGTCCGCGCCCGGCGACAGCCGCACCCGCGCCGCCCCCTTGGCAAAGCCCGCAGCACCGCCCTTGCCTTCGCCGGTCAGGGTGCAGCTTTCGGGGGCGTTGACATCGCTGATCGTGACCGTGCCCTTGAAGGTGGCCTTCACCGGCCCGACCTTCTGCACCACGGTCGCTTCATACCCGTCCTGGGCCGAGCCTGTAAGGTCCTGGCAGCCCGGCACGCAGGCCTTGAGAACCTCGGGGTCGAACAGTGCGGCCCAGACCACATCGGGCGGGGCGTTGATCTGGCGTTCGTCGGACATCTGCATGGCGCAACCTCCCTGTGATCTGCCTGCGCATCACTCTAGACGCTTCTGCGCGCTTGGGAAAGCGAGGCTTTGGCCCTGGCCACACGAAGCTTCGGAATTGACCGGATGCGGAATTTGTGATCACGCTTGAGCATGACCGAGTCCGCACCCCGCCACAGCACGACGACCCCCGAGCCCCCGGCGCATGACCGGGTCTATCGCGGTTTGCGCCAGCAGGTCATGCATGGCGAGTTGACCCCCGGACAGGCACTGACGCTGCGCGGCATCGGGCGGCAGTTCGGGGTCTCGATGACGCCCGCGCGCGAAGCCCTGCGCCGCCTGACCGCCGAGGGCGCGCTGTCGCTGTCGGCCTCGGGGCGGGTGACCACGCCAGAGTTGAGCAATGACCGGATCGAGGAACTGGCCCAGATCCGCGCGCTGCTGGAGCCGGAACTGGCCAGCCGCGCGTTGCGCCGCGCGCATCTGGCGCTGATCGACCGGATGGAGATCATCAACGAGGCCAATGCCCGCGCCATCCACCGGCAGGACCCGGTGGACTATATCCGCACCAATCTGGAATTTCACCGCACGCTGTATCTGCGCGCGCAAAGCCCGGCCATGCTGGGCCTGCTGGAAACCGTCTGGCTGCAACTTGGCCCGACCATGCGCGCGCTTTATACGCGGCTGCGCCGGACCACAGCGCCGCCCCATCACCGCCAGATCCTGGAAGCCTTGCGCGCGGGCGATGATGCGGCTCTGCGGCTGGCGTTGCGCAGCGATGTAACGCAGGGACTACGTCATTTGCAGGGGTAACGGGACAAGGGGGTTGCGATGCTGAAACGTCTGATATGTGCCGCGCTTGTGATGGCGGGCAGTGCGGGGGCGCAGAATTTCACCACACAGGCCGAGGTCCAGCCGATCCTGGAGATGACGCGCGCCAACTGGGTGGCCGTCGGCACCCAGGGCGGCGCTGACCTCTTGTATTTCACGCATCTGCTGGCCTGGCGTTGCGGGGTTGCGGAAATTCGCTACGGGCTGAACGGGGACGCGCCCGAAAAGGTGCTGGCGATGGAACCATGCCACCACGACAGCAACACCCCCAATGCAATCCGCGACCTGCCTTTCGTGACCTATCCGGCCGGCAGCATCGAGGAGGTCACGGTCGAACTGGTCTATCCCGATGGCGCGACGCAGCGGGAAAGTTTCGCGCGGGCAGCGATCCGGCTGGACTGAACCGGGCGGGCGGTGACCGCAAACACAAGGCTGGCGGGCCGAAACGGGGAAACACCCCGGCCGACGGCGCAAGGGCGATGCGCCCTGATAGAACACCGCCATCAGACGGGTGTGATCTGACCGTCTTTCAGCAGCACCCGGCGGTCCATCCGGCGGGCAAGCTCGACATTATGCGTGGCAATCAGCGCCGAGAGGCCGGTATCGCGCACAAGCGCCATCAGCGCCGCGAAAACCTGATCCGATGTGGCCGGGTCAAGGTTCCCTGTGGGTTCATCGGCCAGCAAGAGGCTGGGGCCATTGGCCAGCGCCCGGCAGAAGGCCACACGCTGCTGTTCGCCCCCCGACAGCGCTGCCGGGCGGTGGCTGGCGCGCGCCTCGACGCCCACGCGCTCCAGCAACTCGCGGGCGCGCGTTTCTGCCGTGCGCGATGACACGGCATTGGCCAGTTGTGGCAGCACGACGTTTTCCAGCGCCGTAAATTCGGGCAGCAGGTGGTGGAACTGGTAGACAAAGCCGATCTGCCCGCGCCGCGCTGCCGTGCGCGCCGCATCCCCCAGCCGCGTCATGTCGATTCCGTCCACCTCGACTGTGCCGCGATCGGGTGTGTCCAGCAAACCCGCGATATGCAGCAGGGTGGATTTGCCCGCACCCGACGGGGCGACCAGCGCCACCACCTCGCCCCGGTCGATGCTCAGCCCGGCGTCGCGCAGCACCTGCACCTCGCCCGGCTTGCCTGCATTATAGGTCTTGCAGATCCCGTCCAGCACCAGCGCGCGGTCATTCATAGCGCAGCGCCTCCACCGGGTTCATGCGCGCCGCGCGGCGGGCGGGGAAGATGGTGACCACGAAAGACAATGTCAGCGAAAGCGCCACCGCGCGCAGCACATCCCCCAGCCGCAACTGCGCGGGCAGGTCATAGATACCCCGGATCGACGGGTCCCAGACCCCGCCGCCCGAGACATAGTTCACAAGGCTGAAGATCTGGTCCACATAGATCGCGAACAGGCAGCCGAGGATCACACCGGCGATCGTGCCCAGCACGCCCACGCTGGCCCCGCAGATGAAGAACACCCGCAGGACCGAGCCTTCCGTCAGCCCCATCGTGCGCAGGATGCCGATGTCGCGGCCCTTGTTCTTGACCAGCATGATCAGCCCCGAGATGATGTTCATGGCCGCGATCAGCACAAGGATCGACAGGATCACGAACATCACGTTGTCTTCCACATCCAGCGCGCGCAGAAAAGCGCCCGCACTGTCGCGCCATGTCCACAGCATCGCGCGCTCGCCGCCCGCGCGCAGCAACTCGTTGCGCAGCGCCTCGATCTGGTCGGGATTGGCGACCATGACCTCCATTTCATCGGCGACACCATCGCGGTTGAAATAGATCTGCGCCTCGTCAAAGGGCATGTAGATGCGCGTGCGGTCGATGTCATAGCGCCCGGCCGTGAAGATATAGACGACCTCATAGGCCGAAATGCGCGGGCTTGTGCCAAAGGCCGTGCGCACCCCGTCGGGCGAGACGATGCGGATCGATTCACCGATGCCGATGCCCAGTTCGCGCGCCACGCCCGACCCGATGGCCACGCCTTCGGAAAACCGCCCGATATCGCCCAGCGCCTGATCGGGGTCTGCGATGCGCGGAATGGTCAGCAGGTTCTCATGGCTGATGCCAAAGACCTCGACCCCGATATTGCGCCCCTGCGCCGAGGCCATGACCTGCCCGCGCACAAGCGGCGCGACCCGCGTGACCCCGCGCACCGCGGCCAGGCGTTCCGCCATCTCGTCATAATCCTCGATCACGCGGCTGGTGCGGCCGGCCTCATCGACATGGACGCTGGAATAGATGGTCACATGCGCGTTTGCGCCAAGGATCGTGTCGACGAATTCGGCGCGAAACCCGGACCGGACCGACAGCGTGGCGATCAGGGCAAAGACTGCCAGCATGATCCCCAGAAACGAGATCACGGTCATGGCGCTCACACCGCCCTCGGCCCGCCGCGCGCGCAGGTAGCGCCAGGCGATCATCCATTCGAAGGCAGCGAAAGGGGGCGTGTAGCCGGTCATCTTTGGTCCTGCTCGGGATTTTGCGCAAGGTTGTCGGAATGCCGCGCAAGGTCAAGCCCAAAGCAGGGCGCGCCGCGCACCGGCTTCGGGGTCAGTTATGGCGGTCAGAGTAAGGCGCGCGCGTCAGTTGCGCAGATCGGCGGCGGTTTCGATCAGCACATCGGCGGGCACGAAACCACGGATCATCTCGGTTTCCATCACGAAGGTCGGGGTTCCCGAAATCTGAAGCCGCTGCGCAAGGGCGTAGTTCTCGGCCAGAATGGCGGTCACGTCTTCGCTGTCCATCTCGACGCTCATGGCCGGGAAATCCAGTCCCTGTGCGGTCGCGATCTCGTCCAGAAACTCGGGCGTGATCGGGCCCTCATGGCGGATCAGGATCTCGCGAAACGCCGCATAGGCGTCATCGCCTCCCAACCGCAGCCCCGCAATCGCAAAGCGCGCCGCGAGTTCGGATTCCGGCCCGAGGACGGGAAATTCCTTGATGATCAGCCGGATATTGTCATCCACTGCCAGCAGTTCCGCGATCTCGTCATGGGCGCGGATGCAAAACCCGCAGCGATAGTCGTGGAACTTGACCAGCGTGATGTCGCCCTCGACATTGCCGCCGACCCAGGAATGGCCATCGTCGAACAGCGCCTGCGCATTGGCGTCCAGAATGGCGCGGTCCATGTCGGCCTGTGCTTCGGCGTTGCGCTGCTCGAACGCGGCCACGGCCTCGAAGATCACTTCGGGGTTCTGCAACAGATAGGCGCGGACCTGCGCGCCGAAATCGGGATCCACG
>SLQN01000135.1 GCA_007131465.1 Paracoccaceae bacterium | reverse complement strand
TTATCCGCGCTGGGCTGGCCGCGCACATGGCTTCGCAGATGGCGGCTACGCGGTCGGGTTCGGTCATCAGGATCGCGCCGAAAGCACCCGATTGCACGCGGTCTGAGGGGCAGCCGCAATTCAGGTTGATCTCGGAATATCCCGCCTCCCAGCCCAGCCGCGTCGCCTGCGACAGCTCTGCCGGGTCCGAGCCCCCCAGTTGCAGCACCAGCGGATGCTCTGCCGGGTCATGACGCAACAGGTGTAGCGCGCCACCGCGCACAAGTGCCGGCGCAGTGACCATTTCGGTATAAAGCAGCGTGTGACGGCTAAGCTGGCGGTGAAAGAACCGGCAATGCCGGTCGGTCCAGTCCATCATGGGTGCGACCGACAGGCGCGGATCGGCAATATGGTGCGTGTTGCTGATCACAGCGTCCCCCTGTGCGGCATCCTGAATCACCCCCCGTTGCGTGTCGGTGTATCCGCACCTGTTGGCGCTACAGCCTGCGAAATCGCCCTGCCTTGTAGCATTCTGACCGGAAGCATCAAGAACCCGCAGGTCGGCTGTATCGCAGCCGCACGGTCTTCCTGACGCGGGCTTGCGGCCTGGGCTGCGCCTGAACGCGTCAGGAACAGGTTAGAGATCGGATAAACGGGGCTCTGCCGATTCTGTATGATGTCGGGCAGCCTCAGTGACATTCGGACAAAGCGCTGTATGATTGATCACCCGGCAGCTACAGTAAAACATCCGGCCCCTTCTTGCGTTCATCGTCGGCAGCATGATGAAACATGGCTTTACCGAACCGGCCGTTCATGCCTGTCGCAGCGATGCCCAGTTAGCCTCGGCGAGTGGACAGAAAGGGCTCAACTCCGGGCGAATATGCGTGTTCAATGGGAAAATTCCGGTGATCTCACCGTGATGCGGAAGGCCCATTGGGGCATGTAAGTTGAGAGGCGTCGTCTTGGCCAAGACAAGCCGCATCAATTGCCATACCGCCCGCACATTTGCGCTGGATTATCAGGTGTCCGACGTGTGGGCGGTGCAACTGACCAGCGCCTGGGTCGATATCGATGGTGCGCCGACAGATCGGGCACGGCAGTCAAGATATCTCGGCGACGCAGCTTAGTGCTGGGGGGCGCAACAGGATGCGTCAGCCCGACCGCAGTGCAGAATCGCTCTGGCGGGCAGCAGCAAAGGATTGCCCTTGTCGGCGCTCGGGCGCTGTTTGCACCAGGCGCGAACACTCAGTTCAGTCCTGCTGCGACAGGCGCGGCGACCGGCGCGCAGGGCACGGACAAGCGCTGGACGTCTAGCGGTTGCATCTCGGTCCATCAGATCGGGCCGGGCTATTTCATCAACAACACGGACACGGCCAGTTTCGTTGTGATGCAGGAGAAATCTGTCGGCTGTTTTATCGGGCGCAACCTTTGTGTTTCGGAGGATGCACGGACAGCGTTGCGGGGTAAGCTATCGGCCTTTCGGGCTTTGGCTATCAGCTTGATCTTGCCCCAAGCTGGGCGCTCTCGCTGGAAGGACATATCGGCGCGGCAGGCGGTGGCAGGGCGAATGTTGCGGGCGGGACCATTACACTCAGTCGGACCATCCAAGCATGAAGCACTGCGGCCGCGCGACGTCTTGGATCGACCCCCCCCCTCAGGCTTCCAGCTCGCAATCCCAATAGAGGTAATCGAGCCAGCTTTCATGCAAGTGATTGGGCGGGAAACGGCGGCCAAGATTGCGCAATTGCTCGGATTGCGGGCGCATGGGGCGGCTGCGCAACCGCATCCCTGCCTCGCGCAGGGTCTTGGACCCTTTCGCCAGGTTGCACGGCGCGCAGGCGGCGACCACGTTTTCCCAACTCGTCACCCCGCCCAGTTTGCGCGGCAAGACATGGTCAAACGTCAGGTCATTCTTCGCGCCGCAATACTGGCAGGAAAATTCATCGCGCAGGAACAGGTTGAACCGGGTGAAGGCGACGCGCTTGCGTGGTTTTACAAAATCGCGCAGGACCACCACCGAGGGGACGCGAATCTCCATACGCTGGCTGCGCACGACCTGGTCGTATTCGGCCAGAATATCCACGCGGTCCAGAAAAACCGCCTTGACCGCATCCTGCCATGGCCAGAGCGAGAGCGGGTAGTAGGAAAGCGGCCGGTAATCCGCGTTCAGCACCAGCGCAGGAAAGTGCCGCAGCGCGACGGGGTCGCGCACAAACTCGGTTCTGAAATCACCATCCACAGGTGCCGCCTCCGTTCAGGCAGCCCTCTCGGGGCGTCAAGGGCACGCGCCCCGCAGGGCTGTCGGTGGACTGCGCCACAGCCGCACCATCAGGTTCACTATATATGGGGCGAAGCATCTGGCAAGTCCAGAGAGTGCACCAGATGTCGCAGGTCAGACGCTAGGCGGGTTTTGCAACATCCGTGTGACATAACCTGTGCGTCCGGGGCCGGATCGCGTGCCCTTGGCGGCGTGAGGGGCGCGCCCGTCACGCCACAGGGCGGTCGGTGTCGCGCTGCATGGACGAAACCTCTGCGGCTGCAGCGTCGTCGCGGTCGCTTTCGGCCATCTCGGCGGACCACGTGGCCGCAGCCTCAATGGCGACGGGGGATGCGGTCGGCAGCACGCCAAGGTAGCTTTCGGTCTCTTCGGTCGGGGTACTGGCGCGCTGGGTCATGCGATAAAGCGCATAGAGCGCGATGGCGGCGAAAGTTGCCCCCAGCACCAGCCAGAAGGCGAAGGGACCAAGCGTTTCCATTGCCCAGCCTGTCACCAGCGGCCCCGCAATCGCGCCCAGCCCGAACGTGAAGACCAGCCCGCCCGAGGCCGCGGCCATGTCCTCGCGCGCCAAAGTATCATTGGTATAGGCCAGAAACAGCGCATAGAGCGGTGTCGTCATCCCACCGGCGAAAAAGGCCGAGATCATCAGGAACCAGAACCCGCCTGCCGTAATCCAGCCCAGTGCACAGAAAAACACCCCGATGGCAGCCGCCCCGAAGATCAGCTTGCGGCGGTCCATCCTGTCAGACAGCCAACCGATCGGGTATTGAAGTACCAGTGCACCTGCAAACAGCGTGGCAATGAACAGCGCGATCTGGGCGGCACTCATGCCGATCTGGCTGCCAAAGACCGCACCCATCCCGGACTGGGTGGCGTAGATGCTGCCCAGAAGGAAAATGCCGATCGTACCAAGCGGGGAACTGACAAACAGCTTGCGCATGGACATCGCGCGCGCAACTTCGGCGGCAGGGACAGGGGTTGCCGACAACAGGATCGGCGCGAACGAGATCGACACCAGGATCGAGGCCCCGATGAACAGGACCGACGTCGCCGCATCGCCCAATGTCAGGATCCCTTGCGCGCCAATGATCCCGAGGGTCTGCGCGATCATGTAGGCCGACAGGATCTTGCCGCGATTCTCATTGGTGGCAGCATTGTTGAGCCAGCTTTCCGCCGCGACATAGATGCCTGACATGCAAAACCCGATCAGGATGCGCAGAAGCGTCCAGGCCCATGGCTCAGTCAGCAGCGGAAAGGCGATCAGTGCCGCCGACATGAAGCTGCCAAGTGCTGCGAAAACCCGCACATGCCCGACCCTGCGGATCATGATAGGGGTGATCCGCGCGCCCGACAGGAAGCCAAGAAAATATCCCGAGGTCACGATGGCCAGTTCCGCCGCCGAGAAACCCTCGATCCCGCCGCGCAGACCGATCAGGGTGAAATGCATGCCGTTGCCCAGCATGATCAGCAGGATGCCCAGCAAAAGCGCCCAGACACCGGAATACATCTTGATCATCGCCCTGCCCCTACCTGTGCCCTGTGCGTCTTGGAACAAGCGTCGCACAGGGCCCGGGTTTGATGCTGCATTGCAGCGTCAGTTCACGGCACGATTGCGACAGAATGGAGACAGTGCAGCAGGGTCGGCAAAACGCGCCACGGCCTCTCAGCCC
The DNA here is from genome assembly GCA_007131465.1 of Paracoccaceae bacterium. Classification (GTDB taxonomy): domain Bacteria; phylum Pseudomonadota; class Alphaproteobacteria; order Rhodobacterales; family Rhodobacteraceae; genus Roseinatronobacter. The sequence goes on along the minus strand of SLQN01000135.1, from coordinate 3,594 downwards.
GCAGCATGCGGCCCAGGCAGCTTGTCGCGCAGGAATGACAGCGCCAGCGACAGCCCGTCATGTGCAATTCCGTGGGCCGTGCCCTTCGAGACATGGCTGTAAGTCTCGAACCCCGCCGCGACCAGCGCATCTGCGGCCTCGGGCAGGCTGCTCAAGGGCACGACCTCGTCCTGATCGCCGTGGATCAGCAGCACGGGCGGCTTCACGCGCGCGGCCCCCGCCAGCAGGTCGGGCTGCATCAGACGGCCCGAAAACCCCACGACCCCGGCCACAGGGGTTGCGCGGCGCGGCGCGACATGCAGGCTTATCATCGTGCCTTGCGAGAAGCCGACCAGCGCCAGGCGGTCGGGCGTCAGCCCTTCATCCGCCAGCACCCGGTCGAGGAAGGCATCCAGATCCACGGCGGCCGCTTCAAGACCCGCCAGCGCCTGCGCCTCGCTCGATCCGTCCAGCCAGGGGATCGGGAACCACTGAAACCCCATCGGGTTGCCGCTGCACCGCTCGGGCGCGTCGGGGGCGAAAAAGACAGTGTCGGGCAGATGCGGGGCCAACGGGTCGGCAAGGCCCAGAAGATCGCCCCCATCCGCACCATAGCCATGCACGAAAACTACTGCTGACTGCGCCGCGCCCCCCGATGCAGGCCCCCGGCGTTCGGATTTCAGCACGCGTGTCATATGATTCCTTCCCTGTCGGTTTCCACCCGGTAATAGGCCCACAAAAGCCCCGCCGCAACGCTGCGCCACGGCGTCCAGTCCGCGGCCATCCGGCGCAAGGCGGCTTCACGCGGGCGCTCTGGCAGGTCAAAGAGCCGCCGCGCGGATTCCTGCAAGGCCAGATCACCGGGCGCAAACACATCGGCGCGGCCAAGGCTGAACATGGCATAAATCTCGGCAGTCCAGCGCCCTATGCCCGGAACTTCAACCAATACCTTGACGATATCATCATCGGGCGTGTCGCGCAGCGCATCAAAATCGATCCCTGCCGCTGCCAGCGCCCGCGCATAGCGCATTTTCTGGACTGACAGGCCGGGGGCGCGCAATGTTTCATCATCTGCCGCCAGAACAGCCTGCGGTGTGACCAGCCCTGCGGCCTCCATCCGGCCCCAGATGGCGCGCGCGGCATGCGTGCTGACCTGTTGGCTGACGATGGCGGACAAGAGATGCGCAAACCCGTCCGGCCTGCGACGCAGGGGCGGCGTGCCCGTCAGGCGCAGCGCATGCGCGAAGCGCGGCTCGCGGCTTGCCAGCCAGTGCGCGCCCTCCTCCATGCAGCCCTCGGATGTCAGGATGCGCCCGACCCTCCGGCCCTGCACGATGTTGCTGCACATGTAAAACACCCCTTCCCCTGCCCTGCAATCGGGTCTAATCCTGCGCGCATGAGCGATGCAGTTGCAACCCCCGATAACACCCGCGCGAAGCGCAATGTGATGGTCCTTGTTGCCGCGCAGGCCGTGGTCGGCGCGCAACTGCCGATCCTGTTCATCATCGGCGGGCTGGCCGGGCAGATGCTGGCCTCGAATCCGTGCTGGGCCACGCTGCCGATCTCGCTGATCGTGCTGGGGTCGATGGCGGCGGCCACGCCGCTCTCGGCCTTCATGCAGGCTTATGGGCGGCGCGCCGGGTTCTGGGTCGCGTGCGGCGCAGGCGCAGTCGGGGCCGCGATTTCGGCCTATGCGCTGATGCTGGGGTCGTTCCCGCTGTTTCTGCTGGGGTCGTTCATTACCGGCACATACATGTCGGCCAATGGATTCTACCGCTTTGCCGCGACAGATACCGCCAGCCCCGAATTCCGCCCCAAGGCGATTTCCTATGTCATGGCGGGCGGCCTCCTCTCGGCGGTGTTCGGCCCGCAGATCGTGTCCTTCACGACCGATGCAATGTCGGTGCCGTTTCTGGCTACCTATCTGAGCGTGATCGGCCTGAACATCGCGGGCGTTGCACTGCTGAGCGCGCTGGACATCCCGACACCGCCCAAGCCCAGCAGCACCAGCGCGGCAGGCCGGACGCGCCGGGAATTACTGACCGTTCCAGTGATCGCGGTCGCGGTCATCTGCGCCACTGTGGCCTATGCGCTGATGAACCTTGTCATGACATCGACGCCGCTTGCGGTGGTGGGCTGCGGCTTCGGCACGTCGGATGCGGCCAATATCGTGTCGGCGCATGTGCTGGCGATGTATGCGCCGTCGTTCTTCACGGGCCACCTGATCGCGCGTTTCGGGGCACGGGCGATTGTCGGCACGGGGCTAGTGATCCTTGCGGCTTCCGGCGCAGTGGCCATGAGCGGGGTGGAATTGGAGCAGTTCTACATCGCGCTGATCCTGCTCGGCCTCGGCTGGAATTTCGGCTTTATCGGGGCCACCACGATGCTGACCGCCGCGCATGCGCCCGAAGAACGGGGCCGCGTGCAGGGGATGAATGACATGATCGTCTTTGGCGGGGTCTTCGTCGCCTCGCTCAGTTCCGGGACGCTGATGAACTGTTCGGGGGGCACGGCGGAAACCGGCTGGCAACTGGTCAACCTGGCGATGCTGCCGTTTCTGGTGCTGGCAGGCAGCGCGCTGATCTGGCTGGCGCTGCGCCCGCGCGAGGCATGAGGTTCAGCCGCGCACGGTCCCGTCGCCTGTGACCAGATACTTGAAACTTGTCAGTTGTTCGGCCCCGACCGGCCCGCGCGCATGCATCTTGCCGGTGGCAATCCCGATCTCTGCCCCCAGCCCGAATTCGCCGCCATCGGCAAACTGGGTCGAGGCATTGTGCATCAGGATCGCGGAATCCAGCCCGGCGAAGAAGCGCTGCACCACGCCTGCATCCTCGGCAATCACGGCGTCGGTATGCTGTGATCCATAGGCGCGGATATGCGCCATCGCGCCCTCCACATCCGCGACCACGGCCGCGGCCATGATCATGTCCAGAAATTCCTGCCCGAAATCATCAGCGTTTGCCGCAGCCACACCGGGCAGATGCTGCAAGCCCGCGCCCACACGCATTTCAACCCCTGCCGCCACCAGATCAGCGATGATCTGCGCGCCCAACCCATCCGCGATATCGCGGTGCAAAAGCAGGCATTCCGCCGCGCCACAAATTCCCGTGCGGCGCGTCTTGGCATTCAGCACGACGCGGCGCGCCTTGTCCGGGTCGGCCGAGGCATCAACATAAATATGGCAGATCCCTTCGAGATGCGCGAAAACCGGCACGCGGGCCTCGCGCTGCACCAGCCCCACAAGCCCCTTGCCCCCGCGCGGCACGATCACGTCGATATGCGCCACCATCCGAAGCATGTCCGACACCGCCGCGCGGTCAGTCGTCTGCACAAGCTGGATCGCGTCTTCGGGCAGCCCAGCAGCCGTCAGACCTGCGACCAGTGCGGCGTGAATCGCACGCGAGGAATGGAAACTCTCCGACCCGCCACGCAGGATCACGGCATTGCCCGCCTTCAGACACAGCGCGCCTGCATCCGCTGTCACATTGGGCCGCGATTCGAAAATCACGCCGATCACACCCAGGGGCGTGCGCACGCGCTGGATATGCAGCCCCGTGGGCCGGTCCCACTCGGTGATCACCTGCCCCACCGGGTCGGGCTGGGCCGCCACGGCGC
>SLQN01000453.1 GCA_007131465.1 Paracoccaceae bacterium | reverse complement strand
TGCCCGTTCTGTGGGCCGCGGGCGGAGATAGAGTTCAGCTATGGCGGCCCTGCGGCCCCAAGGCGGCCCGATGCCCCCGAACAGGTGTCTGATGCCGCCTGGGTCGATTGGCTGACTGTGCCCGAAAATCGCATCGGTCCGGTGCCGGAGCGCTGGTGTCACGCAAGGGGCTGCGGTGCCTGGCTGACGGTTCTGCGCGACACGCGGACCCATGACATTGCAGAGGTGCGTCATGGCGCCTGAGCGGATGGGGCAGGGCGGGCGGATCGACCGGTCGCGGGTCTTGCGCTTTCACTTTGACGGGCAGGCGATGACAGGGCATCAGGGCGATACGCTGGCCTCTGCCCTGCTGGCCAATGGTGTGCGGATCGTGACGCGCAGTTTCAAGTATCACCGCCCGCGCGGGATCATGGGTGCCGGGGTCGAGGAACCGGCAGCGCTGGTCGCACTGGCAGGCGCACAGGGGCAGGGCAATGTCGTGCCGACGGTGCTGCCCCTGCGGGACGGGCTGGAGGTGCGCACGATCCATGGCTGGCCTTCGGTGCGGTTTGATCTGGGCGCAGCGGCGGGGCTGGTCTCGCGGCTGATCCCGGCTGGCTTTTACTACAAGACCTTCATGTGGCCGACCTGGCATCTGTTCGAGCCCGCGATCCGCAAGGCCGCCGGGCTGGCCCCTGCGCCGGACATCCTGCCCGATGGCCGCTATGAGACGCGCAATGCGCATTGTGACCTGTTGATTGCAGGCGCAGGGCCGGCAGGGCTGATGGCGGCGCTGTCAGCCGCGCGCGCCGGGACGCGTGTGATGCTGGTGGATGAGGGGACCGAGGCGGGCGGTAATCTGCTTGCGCGTAACGCCGTGATTGATGGCGCACCCGCCATGGACTGGGTCGCAAGGACAGTGGCCGAACTTGCCGGAATGCCGAATGTCAAACATCTGCAACAGGCCACCGTCTGGGGCTGGCGCGAGCATGGACTGGCAATGGTGCAGGAGCGCGCGCCCGACCATCCCGGCCTGATCGAACGCGGCTGGCGGGTCCGCGCGCGCCATGTGATCTGTGCGACGGGCGCGATCGAGCGGATGCTGGTCTTTCCCGGCAATGACCGCCCCGGTGTGATGCTGGCCTCTGCGGCGCAGGCCTATGTCAATCGCTGGGGCATCAGACCGGGGCGGCGCGCGGTGGTGTTCACCAATAATGACAGCGGGCATGAGGTGGCGCGCGATCTGCGGGCAGCGGGGACAGAGCTTGCCGCCGTGATCGACAGCCGCAGCGGGGTCAGGGCCTCCGACCTGCCGCTTCTGGCCGGACATCAGGTGCAGGGCAGTTTCGGGCGCAGGGGCTTGCGCGGCGTCACGGTCGCGCCTGTCACTGGTGGCAGATCGCAGCGCATCGCCTGCGATCTGCTGGCTGTGTCGGGCGGCTGGAACCCTGCGGTGCATCTGCATTCCCAGTCGCGTGGGACGCTGCGCTGGGATGACGGCATCGCGGCCTTCCGCCCCGACACGCCTGCCCAGTCTTCGGCCAGTGTGGGCGCGGCAGATGGGCATTTCGGGCTGCAACAGGCATTGCAGTCCGGGGCAGGGGCCGTGGCGGCCTATCTGGGCACAGCCCTGCCAGACCTGCCACATGCGGAAGATGAACCGTATGGCATTGAACCGCTCTGGGCCGTGCAGACTGCGAATGGTGGCAAGGCCTTTGTCGATCTGATGAATGATGTGACACTTGCGGATATCGAACTTGCCCGGCGCGAAGGGTATGGCGCGGTCGAACATGCCAAGCGCTACACGACTGCGGGCATGGCGCTGGATCAGGGCAAGACCGGCAATGTCAATGTCATCGGTATTCTGGCGGGGCTTCAGGGGGCCGCGCCGGGAGCGGTCGGGACGACCACGTTTCGCGCGCCTTACACGCCTGTCAGTTTCGGCACGATTGCCGGGGGACGGGCGGGGCCGGGCCTGTTGCCCTATCGCCATACACCCCTGACAGACTGGCACATCGCGCAAGGGGCAGTGATGTATGAGGCTGGCGCGCGCTGGCGTCGTCCCGGCTATTATCCGCAGCCCGGCGAGGAGTTTCAGCAAACCGTGGACCGCGAGGCGCGCACTGTGCGCGAGGGTGTCGCAATCTACGATGGCGCGCCACTTGGCCTTTTTGCCGTCGAGGGGCCGGATGCGGCGCGCCTGATCGAACATGCCTGTACGGCCCGTTATGGCACGCTTGCTCCCGGAATGGGGCGCTACGGGCTGATGCTGACCGAGGACGGGTTGATCTTCGATGACGGGGTGACTTTCCGGCTGGCAGAAGACCGGTTCCTTCTGTCCGCGTCGACCGGCAATGCCGAGGCCGTGGGACAGCATCTGGAAAAGATTGTGCAGCTCGACCGACCGGAATGGCGGGTGCGGATCGTGAACCTGACCCATCAATGGATGAATGCCACACTCTGCGGTCCGCTTGCCCGGCAGGTGCTGGCGCGGATGACGGATATGGACCTGTCAACCGACGGCTTTCCCTTCATGGGGCTGCGCGAGGGGCAGGTGGCGGGGGTGCGCGCGCGCGTGGCGCGGGTCAGTTTCACGGGCGAATTATCCTATGAGATCAATGTCCGCCCGCGCGATTTGCCCGCGCTTTGGGGCGCACTTCTGGACGCGGGCGCGGGGGAGGGGATCAGCCCCATCGGGTCAGAGGCCAATCATGTGCTGCGCGTCGAAAAGGGGTTCCTGTCGCTGGGGCATGAGGTCGATGGCACGGTTGACCCCTATGATCTGGGTATGGGCTGGGCCATGGCCGTCAGGAAGGGTGATTTCATCGGGCTGCGATCCGTCCGTCTGCGCCGCGCATCCGGGCAGGTGCGGCGGGAACTGGTGGGCCTGCTGCCCGAAGACCCCGGCGCGGCCCTGCCGGAGGGGGCACCGATCACGCCGGGCGGGCGGCGCGAAGCCTCAGAAGGGCTGGTGACGGCCTGCGCGCGCTCGGTGGTGCTGGATCGCTGGGTAGGGCTGGCGCTGCTGCACGATGGCAAGGCGCGGGTGGGCGAGCGCGTGGTGGTGCGCCTGCCGGATCGGACCATCCCCGCCAAGGTAGTCGCCCCGGTATTCCACGACCCTGCTGGCCAGCGGATGAGAGCCTGAGCCATGCCCTATGACATCACCATCACTGGCCCTGAAACCCGCGCGCTGATCGAATTGCGCGGCGCGAAAAGCTCGCTTGCGGCCCATGCGCCGGGGCTGCTGCCTGTATGGCCTGCCCGCCCCTGCAGCGCAGTGCATCACGCAGGCAGGGCCTTGTTGTGGCTTGGCCCGGATCGGTGGGTGCTGATGACATCGCTGGATCAGGAAGACACCCTGCAAGCCGCGTTGTGCGATACCTATTGGCCAGATGCCGGAATGACGTTGATCTCGGACACGCTCGCCTTTTTCACACTGTCCGGGCAGGATGCCGAAGTGGCAATGGCCATTGCCTGCCCGCTGGATCTGCACGCGGATGTATTCGCCCCCGACACGGTCGCCCAGACAGATGCCTTTGGTGTCCGTGCGCTGGTGCTGCGGACGGATGAGGGCTGGCTCTTGGCTGTCGAGGCGGCCTATACCCGCTATATCGCGGAACATCTGGCGCAAATCGTCTAGCCGATGTCGCGCGCGACGAGTGCCAGCATCTCGGCCCGGTCAACAAGGCCGCGCGCGGTATGGGCCAGAACCAGACCCGCTTGCGGAAACCGCAGGACAACAGGCGTGCGCGTCGGGTCTTCGGGGAAATGCAGCCAACCCGCCAGATCGCCCGAAGACACGCGCGCACCTGCATGGCAGCGGCGGTCGAACAGTCCCCGCGCGGGGGCCATGACATGATCGGCCGGATCGGATAGTTCTACCCATGTGGCATTGGCCTGCGGCCCCGGTGGCGGAGCCGACGCAATGACCCCCAGATGATGCAGCACCCGGCGCAGGCCCGCTTCGGCCATGTCGGTCACGTCCGGGTCCACCCCGCCCCCGCCGCCCAGTTCCGCGGCAATGCACGCGACGCCCGCCCGCGCGCAGGCGGCGTTGACGGATCGGTCGTCATTCTGTGCGCCCAGTTGCCAGATCACCGGCAATCCGAAGGCCAGGGCCAGATCGGCATTGGCCGCGTCAAGCGCCGGGCTGATGCCCGCCTGGGGCAGGCTGCAAGGCACGAAGACCGAAGCCTTGCCCCCGGAATGCAAGTCAATCACGGCATCACAGCGCGGGATCATCCAGGTCTGCAACCAGTCCGCGATCATCGCCGTCGGCGTGCCGTCAGCATCGCCGGGAAAGGCGCGGTTCAGGTTGCCACCATCCAGGGCCGAGCATCGGCGGCTTGCGGCGAAAGCCGGAGCATTTGCTGCCGGGATCATCACAACCCGGCCGCGCAGCGCGTCAGGCGCAAGGTCGCGCGCCAGCCGCATGATGGCGGCCGGCCCTTCAAATTCATCGCCATGCACCCCGCCAAGGATCAGGACAACAGGACCAGGCGTTCCCGACACCGTGATGACAGGAACCGGATACCGGCCCAGGGGGTTGCGATCGTCCGACCACGGGATGAGCAGGTCACCCACCTGACGCCCCGCCACCTGCAGATCCAGAGTGAGCCTTGCGCGGCTCATCGGATCACGCCCTGCGCGATCATTTCGGCAAAATCGGCGGCGATGGCCGTGGGCGCGCGGCTGTTTGCCCAGATCATGTTCAGCACATAGGGCATTGCGGGCCTGAACGGCAAGGCAAGACAGCCGGACATATGATAGTCCTCCGCCCGGGCCGTGCCGACAAGAGCAAGCCCCAGCCCGCGCTCCACCAGCCGGATCATGGCTTCGGTGGTGCGGGCCTCAAAGCGGATGACAGGCTGGACATCATGCGCTGCAAGAAGCGTATCCACCTGATGACGAAACTGCGAATCCGCGCGATAGGCGATCAGGCTTTCGCCTTGCAGATCGGACACAGTCACCTGTGTTCCCCCGGCCAGCGGATGCCCCGCAGGCACCAGACAGACCGCTTCTCCCGTAAGGATATCGCGCTGCGACAGCCTGGGATTGGCCGAGGGCGTACAGGCAAAGCCGAAATCATACGCCTCCAGCGTCAGCCATTCCACAGCGTCATCGGTGGATTGCACGTCCAGCGCAATGCGCGCATCGGGTCTGCGTCTGGCGAAGGCGGCGACCAGATCGGGCAGCACGCGCACAGCGAAGGATGAGGTCGTGACCAGCCGCAGCGGGACAGTCTGAAAATCGCGGATCGTTTCGGCGGCCTCGCGGATACGGTCAAGCCCCCCGAACGCCCGGCGCACTGTATCCAGAAGCATGCGCGCTTCCGGCGTGGGGTTGAGGTTGCGCCCTGCGCGCAGGAACAGCTTGAAGCCGACCTGCGTCTCGAAATCTGCCAGCAGACGGCTGACTGCGGGTTGAGACACGCCCAGTATCGCTGCGGCATCCGTAACCGAACCCGTCGCGATGACATGCTGAAACGCTTCGATCTGACGAAAGGTAAGTCTCATGGTGGAAAGCAGACGCGATGCCGGGGGCCTTGTCCAGTGATGAAACAGTAATCACACGATTTCCGTCAATAACAAAAAAGCATCCGGAAGTTATAATTCGTTGACAGGGTGATGTTTCTCGCGGGATACTTTCGACTGTCGCAGGGAACGAACGCGCTATCCGGCCAGGCATCATGGAACAGGCTTTATCATCGCTGCGCAAACTACCCCAGAAGGGGTTCGACAGTGCGCGCATGGTGTCGGTTATCTGGCAGCTGACCAAGGCCGGGCTCGTCTTCGCCGTTCTGGGCTGGCTGGTCTGGCGCGGGATCGACGCGATGGATTACCGCTGGCAATGGTATCGGGTACAGCCCTTTTTCTTTCGCGTCATAGACGACGAGATCATCTGGGGCCCGCTGGTGCGCGGGCTGATCATGACGATCCAGATCGCGACCCTTGCCGGTGCGCTTGCGGTGCTGATCGGGTTTGTCACGGCACTGGCGCGGATGTCTGGCTCCTTCGCCGGGCGCATCATCGCTACGGTCTATCTTGAAGCGATCCGCAACACGCCGCTGCTGGTGCAACTGTTTCTGGTCTATTTCGTGCTGGCGCCGATTATCGGGCTGGACAGGTTCTGGGCCGGTGTGCTGTGTCTTGCGCTGTTTGAGGGGTCATTCGCCGCAGAGATCATTCGCGGCGGGCTACGCGGGGTGGATCGCGGGCAGTATGAGGGGGCAGATGCCGTCGGTCTGTCCACGGCGGACAAGTATCGCTACATCATCATCCCGCAATCCATGCCATTGATCCTGCCGCCGCTGACGGGGTTGTTGATTTCCACAATCAAGCATTCGGCGATTGTCAGCGTCATCGCGCTGGCAGAACTGACAACACAGGGTCTGAACCTGGTGTCGAACACCTTCATGGCTTTTGAGGTCTGGTTCATCGTTGCAGGCATCTATCTGGCGCTGACGGTAACGTTGTCTTTCGCCGTCACCCTGTTTGAATGGTATCTGAGAAACGACAAACGCTAACCAAATTCACGACAACATCAGAAGAGGACAATAACATGAAATTCCTGACGAAGATAAAGACCCTCACAGCGGCGATGGCGGTTGCCGCAACGGGGTTCATCGCGCCCGCCGCGCCCGCGCAGGCCGAAGAACTGCTTGAGACAATACAGCGCCGTGGCAAGCTGATGGTGGGGATGTCCACCTTCGTGCCCTGGGCCATGCGCAGCACCGATGGCGAGTTGATGGGCTTCGAGATCGATGTCGCGACCAAGGTGGCCGAGGATCTGGGCGTCGAGGTGGAATTCGTCCCGACAGCCTGGAGCGGGATCATTCCGGCGCTTCTGGCAGGGAATTTCGACGTCATTATCGGTGGCATGTCAATCACGCCACAACGCAATCTGACGGTGAATTTCACCATCCCCTACGCGAATTCCGGCCAGCAGATGGCAGCGAATCTGGACCTTGCGGGCAGTTTCACCAGCTATGATGACTTCAACCAGACCAGTGTGAACCTGTCTTGCCGTCGCGGCGTGGTGGGCTGCACGATCCTTGAAAACACCTTCCCGCGTGCGACCATCCTCCAGTTCGACGATGACGCACAAGCCTTTCAGGAAGTGCTGAACGGCAATGCGCATGCGGTGATCTCCAGCGCGCCGAAACCGGCCTTCTGGGCTGAAGCCAACCCTGAAAGGATCCATGTGGCCTTTGATGGTGCCAACCTCAGCACGGGCAACGAAGGTTTCGCGCTGCGCAAGGGCGAGCATGACGCGCTGAACTTCTTTTCCAACTGGATTCTGGTGCATCAGACCAACGGTTGGTTGCAGGAACGCCATGATTTCTGGTTCCAGGGCCAGTCCGCATGGATTGATCAGGTCGCGCCCGAGCAATAAGCGCCTCTGCTGACACAATGACCCGCCGCGCCCCACCCCCTGCCCCGCCGCGCCGTCGCCTGACGATGATGGACTGGCTGCTGTTCGTCCTTGTGGCGGCGGCTGTGGGGTATGTGGTGTGGCGGGTCAATGCCGTGCTTGTCTATGACTGGGAGTGGCAGCGGGTCCTGCGCTTTGTCGTGCGCGTCGATGCCGAAACCGGCCAATGGATTGCCAACCTGCTGTTGCAGGGCCTGTTCACGACGATCCGCCT
>SLQN01000568.1 GCA_007131465.1 Paracoccaceae bacterium | reverse complement strand
GTGGCCGCGCGGATCGAGCGCTCACTCGCGCGCCAGAGCAGGCTGATGCCGGCGACGTGCACGATGGCCTTGTGCGGCAGCCGGCCCGCCCCCGTCAGCCGCGCCTCGCCGAGCGGCAAGGGGCCTGTCCGCGCGATCTCCCGAAGCGGCGCGATGCCGGCCCGCCGGCGAATGGCGCCCGCCACGCCGCGCGGCAGCAGCAGCCACCACGGGATGACGTTGCGGTTCCACGCGTTGACGATGACGTCGACGTCCTGCTCGAGCAGGTCGCCCTCGACGATCGCGTAGGTCTGCGCGCCGCCCGTCACGCGGCGCCCTCCGCGAGCAGCGGGCGGCGCGGCGCGCACGGCGTGCGGCGAGAGCGAGGCCGGCGACGGGGAAAGCGCGCGCTCACAGCGCCAGCGCCCAAAGGAGTCCGGCGAGTCCGGCGCCGGCCGGCGCGAGGACGGCCGCCGTCAGGTAGTAGCGGCGGCGCGCTGCGCGCATCTCCTCCGGGTCAGCGTACGCGCCGCCGTACTCGGTCAGGTCGTAGAGCCAAAGGTGCCAGGCCAGGCGCCAGCCGAGGAGCAGCGCGGCGAGAAGCGCCGCGTACCCCGTCCACGCGCCGCCGCCCGTCGCGCGGAGCGCGGCGAGGTAGGCTATGACGAGCAGCAGCAGCACCGGCGACCCGTAGCGCGGGATGCCCCCGTGGCCGTTCGGCATGCGCGTCCTCCTCCGTTCCCGGTTGCGCGGCTTCCAAGGCCGCCCCCACAGTCACCGCCGAGGCCGCCGGGGTCAAGGGGGTGTAGCTGCCCTGATCCGCGATGGCCGGCGCCTCGCGCCGTGTCATGCGCCATATCGCGTAAAACGACAGCAGCAGCGACAGAAGGCCGATGAACAGGAAGAACCCGCCCGGCCCCACCTGCCCCATCATCCAGCCGATGATCAGCGGCCCGGCGATGGCCCCCACCCCGTTGATGAACAACAGCCCGCCCGAGGCCGCGGCCATGTCCTCGACCTGCAGGAAGTCGTTGGTATGGGCCAGCAGCAGCGCATAAAGCGGGTTGGCCAGGCCACCGATCATCAGCGCCACGCCGACCAGCGCCAGGAAAGGCAGCGCCAGCAGCGCGCCCCCCAGCGACACCAGCCCGCACAGCGCCGCCACCCCCAGGATCAATCGGCGCCGGTCCATCCGGTCCGACAGCCAGCCGATCGGATACTGGAACACCAGCCCGCCGAAATAGATCGCCCCGGTGAAGATCGAGATTTCCAGCACGCTCAGCCCGACGATACTGCCCCAGACTGCGGTCATCCCGAACATCGCGGCAAACACCCCGCCCATCAGGAAGATCCCGACCACACCCAGCGGCGAGACGTTGTATAGCTCGCGGATGGACATGGATCTGGTCGTGCCGAACGTGGGCGCGGGGCTGACCGACAAGAGGATCGGTGCGAAGGCCAGCGACACCAGCACCGACGGGATGATGAACAGCAAGAAGCCCGCCGGGTCGGCAAAGTTGATCAGCGCCTGCGCCGCGATGATGCCGACCATCTGCACGATCATGTAGAGCGACAGCGCCTGGCCCCGGTTTTCATTGCTTGCGGTGTTGTTCAGCCAGCTTTCTGCCGTGACATAAACCCCCGAAAAGGCAAACCCGATGACCACCCGCAACAGTGCCCAGGCCACCCAATCGGGGATCGCGGCATACAGCACCAGCACAGCCGAGATCATAGAGCCGAGTGCTGCGAAAACGCGCACATGGCCCACGCGACGAATGAGTTCCGGTGCCATGCGCGACCCGAACAGGAAGCCCACGAAATAGGCCGACATCACGATGGACATCTGAATGGTCGAGAACCCTTCGATCGCGCCGCGAATGCCCAGAAGCGTTCCCTGCACGCCATTGCCCACCATCAGGAACATCATGCCCAGGAGCAGCGCCCAGGAGGCCGTGAAAACTTTCAGCATACAGGTGTCTTTCGGGTTGCGCAGGTTGGATTGGGGCACGGGACCGGAAGCAACAGTATCATCATCGGATTAACGGCGAAATGACACTGCGCCCGCGGGTCATCAGTCCTCTGGCAGCAGCAGCGAAGAATCGCCATAGGAAAAGAAGCGGTAGCGTTCGGCGATGGCATGGGCATAGAGGCGCATGATCCGGTCGCGCCCCATCAGGGCCGAAACCAGCATCATCAGTGTCGATTTCGGCAGGTGGAAATTCGTCATCAGCCCGTCTGCGATCTGAAAGCGGAAACCGGGGGTGATGAAGATATCGGTCTTGCCCGACCATGCTCCGATCTGCCCCGGCCCTGTCGCTGCAGCTTCAAGCAGGCGCAGGGCAGTCGTCCCGACCGGGATGACCCGGCCCCCGCTCGCACGCGTGGCCATGATCCGGGCCGCGGCCGCGGGCGTCACCTGCCCCCATTCCGCGTGCATCTTGTGGTCGCGCACGTCATCCACCTTCACTGGCAGAAACGTGCCCGCCCCCACATGCAGCGTGACCTCGGCAAAGCCCACGCCCGCAGCGCCTAGCGCCTCCATCAGCCCTTCATCGAAATGCAGCGCCGCCGTGGGCGCGGCGACGGCCCCCGGGATGCGGGCGAAAACAGTCTGATAATCCTCGCGGTCCCGCGCGTCGGCCGCGCGGCGTCCGGCAATGTAGGGCGGCAATGGCATCTGGCCTGCGGCATCCAGCGCCGCGTCGAAATCATCGCCTGTCAGGTTGAAGCGCAGCATGACATCCTCTGCCCCGCGCGCCACCACGTCCGCGCGCAGCGTGTCGGTAAATCGGATCTCCTCACCCGCGGCCAGCTTGCGCAGGGGCTTGGCCAAGGCACGCCAGGAGCCATCGGGTTGCGGCTCGGTCAGGGTAATCTCGACTTTCGCGCGCACTGGCCCTTGCGCGCTGTCGCGCGAGCGCAGACCGGAAAGGCGCGCGGGAATCACCTTGGTCGTGTTGATCACCAGCAGATCACCGGGGCGCAGGATGGCGGGCAGATCGGCGACATGGCGGTCCGTGATCCGCTCGCCCTGCGCCAGCAACAGCCGCGCCGCCGGGCGCGGGCGCACGGGCCGGGTGGCAATCAGGTCTTCCGGCAGGTCGAAATCGAAATCAGACAGTTTCATCCCCGCTCCCTCGATGCATTTGCGCATCAGGCCCTTTATCTTGCGCGTCAAGCCGCTACAACAGGCGCAAGGTATTCATAGGCACGGAGTTCAAGATGGCAGAAACTGGCGAAATGGCCCCCGATTTCACACTGCCCCGTGATGGCGGCGGCACAGTAACGCTGTCGGGGCTGAAGCCCGCGAAGGTGGTGCTGTATTTCTACCCGCGCGACGACACGCCGGGCTGCACCACCGAAGCGCTGGAATTCACCGCCGCGATTGCGGAGTTTGAGGCGGCAGGCGCGAAGGTGATCGGGATTTCAAAGGATACGGTCGCCAAGCATGACAAGTTCATCGCAAAGCACGATCTGGGCGTGATTCTGGCGTCCGATGCCGAAGGCGATGTCTGCGAACGCTATGGCGTCTGGGTCGAGAAAAGCATGTATGGCAAGACTTCGATGGGCATTGAACGCGCGACATTCCTTGTGGATGCCGATGGCCGCATCGCGCAGGTCTGGCGCAAGGTGAAAGCCGCAGGCCATGCCGCCGAGGTGCTGGAGGCCGTGCGCGCGTGACCCTGTCACTGCGCGAAATGGCCGTTGATGTGTTGAGCACAGCGGACGGACACGCCAAGACGGCGCGTTCGCGCCAGCACGCGGCCGCATGGTTTGCGGCGCGCAAGGCGGGCGGGCGGCTTGCCATCGGCCGCGCCACCCCGCCCGACCGCCCGGCGCGGCCCGCAAAGCCCGAATTGCTGGACCCGCGCGACGTGCCGCGTCGCCGCCCCGGAAGCCCGGAGGGGCGCATCGCGATTCTGCACGCAATTGCGCATATCGAACTCAATGCCGTCGATCTGCACTGGGACCTGATCGCGCGCTTTCCAGACACGGATATGCCGCAGGGGTTTTTCGATGACTGGGTGAAGGCGGCGGATGAGGAATCCAGGCATTTCAATCTGATCTGCGATTGCCTGCGCGGGCATGGCAGTCACTATGGCGCGCTGCCTGCACATGCAGGCATGTGGCGCGCGGCGGAAGATACGGCGGGCGACATTCTGGGGCGGCTGGCGGTCGTGCCGATGGTGCTGGAAGCGCGCGGGCTGGACGTGACCCCCGGCATGATAGAAATCTTCCGGCGCGCAGGCGAGGCGCAGGCCGTCGAGGCCCTCGAGGTGATCTATGCCGAGGAAGTGGGCCATGTCGCCTATGGGTCAAAATGGTTCAACTTCCTGTGCGGGCGCGCGGGGCTGGACCCGCAACCGGTGTTTCTGGACCTTGTGCGGCGCTATTTCCACAGTCCACTGAAACCGCCCTTCAATGCGGAAAAACGCGCGCAGGCCGGGTTGCCCCCCGATTTCTACTGGCCTCTGACCGAGCCGGTCTGACCCGGACCCCAAGTCGGGATTCAACCATTGCGGGCATCCAACACAGTAAGCGCAGGCAATTCAGGTCGAGAATCGGCAAGAATCTGCTGATTTTCTTTTGTTTTCCGACTGTGGCGGGCCAACCACTTCTAAACCTGTTGCCCACAAGCGCCGCTGCCCGTATCAGCGATGGCAGAGGCGCATTATGCGCATGTTTTTTTCTCATTGTGCTGCGTGGCAATCCCGAACGGTCTGTACGCAGATTGTGCAAGACGAAACTGACAAGCAGGATACTTGCCTTGAAACGACTTCTTGTTCGCGTGAACCAGCGCCTTGAGCGCGTGCTGCCGGAACAGCGGCTGTTTCTCAGATCAGACAACACCACGCGCTTCGTGCGCCTGCGCCCGACCAGTCAGGCCATGGGCATCGGCGCGGTGACGCTGTTCTTCGCCTGGGGGGTGATCGCAACCTCGGTGCTGTTGATGGATGTGATCGGCTCTGGAAGCCTGCGCGACCAGGCGTTGCGCGAACAGGCCAATTACGAACAACGCCTGAACCAGCTTGCCGGCGAGCGAGATGCCCGCGCGACCGAGGCAGAGGCCGCGCAGGCACGCTTCTCCGAAGCGATGGCGCGCATCTCGGAAATGCAGATGCAGCTTCTGGCCTCGGAAGAACGCAGGCTGGAGCTGGAAACCGGCATCGACGCCATTCACAACACCGTCCGGCGCATCACACGCGAACGCGACGAGGCCCGCGCGCGGCTGGCCGATGCGACGAGCACGCTGGAAGCCGAAACCGGGTCGGCCCGCACTGTCTCTGACCGTAACCGCGATAACGAGGAAATGCTGGATTACCTGCTGGCTGCGATGGACCGCGCGTCAAGACACACCCATGATCTTGGGGTCAGCGCCGAACAGGCGACCAATCAGGCCCGTCATCTGGCAATCGAGAACGAGCTTCTGAAAGATCGCAACCACATGATCTTCACCCAGCTTGAAGAAGCGCTCGACACGGTCATCGCCCCGCTGGAGCGGGTTTTCCGCAGCGCGGGCGTGTCAACTGACCAGATCAGGCGGCTGGTGCGGCAAGGGGCATCCTCGCAATCGGCGTCGCTGCGCCCGATCGCGATTTCGACATCCGGGGTGATGGGGCCAAGTCAGGACATCGCGCGCGCCAATGACATCCTCAACCGGATGGCGGATGTGGATGCCTATCGCAAGGGTGTCGACCGCCTGCCCGTGGCGCGGCCTGTCAGTGCGGGCGCGGTGCGCCAGACCTCGGGATTCGGCATGCGCCGCCACCCGCTAACCGGGCGTAACACCATGCATAACGGGCTGGACTGGGCCGGGCCGCGCGGCACCCCCATTTCCGCCACGGCCGATGGCGTGGTCAAGCAGGCCGGGCGTCAGGGCGGATATGGCAACCTTGTCATCATCCAGCACGAATTCGGGATCGAAACTTATTACGCGCATTTGACTTCTATAGACGTGCGCGCGGGACAAAGGGTCTCGCGCGGGCAGCGGATCGGTGGTATGGGCACAACAGGCGCGTCGACCGGCGTTCATCTGCACTACGAAGTCCGCATCAATGGCCGACCCGTGAATCCTATTACCTACATAAGGGCTGGACAGAATGTTTTCTAAGAGTCGTATCAATGAACCGGGGCCCAAGGCAGAGGCCGAGCAGCCGCCAACCAAGACGGCAGAGGCCACACCATCTTTTCTGCGTCAAAGCAGTTCCGACGCTGCGGGCAGCCATGTGACCAAGGCCAAACCTGCCGCCTCGGTGCTGGCGTCAGATCTGAACGTGACCGGCAACCTCAAGACTTCCGGCGATATCGTGATCGAGGGCGTGGTGGATGGCGACATTCGCGCGCATTTGCTCACGGTTGGCGAAGGTGCCACCATCCGGGGCGAGATCGTGGCAGATGACATCGTCATCAACGGTCGCGTGATCGGGCGTGTGCGCGGGCTGAAAGTGCGCCTCACATCGTCTGCTCAGGTGGAAGGCGACATCATTCACAAGACAATCGCCATCGAATCGGGCGCGCATTTTGAAGGTTCGGTGCAGCGTCAGGACGATCCGCTACAGACGAGCCGCACATCGGCGGGAACATCTGCGACGGCAACAGGCGCCCCAACCGGCACTGCGGCAGACTCGGCATCGAAGCCGGCAAACGCTCCGAACTCCGGCTATCAGTCGCGTCCCGAAGCATCTGATGCGATCAAGAAAGCAGCAGAGGCGAAGAAGTCAGCCCAGAACTGATCGCGCCGTGACCGGCGCATTGCGCGCCCCCGAATTGCCAGAGCCGCGCAGGATTGCGCGGCTCTTTGCGTCAGGCAGGTCCGCGGTCAGAAGGGCTGGACAACAAAACGCCCCGGCTCAAGGCCGGGGCGTCATGCGTTGCATGGTCGCAGATCAGCCGATGATCGCGTTCAACGTCGCCGACGGGCGCAGCACGGCCGCACGCTTGGCCGGGTCAGCATTGTAATAACCGCCCAGATCGACAGGCTGCTTCTGCGCCTCCAGCAATTCCGCCACGATGGCGTCCTCGCCCTCGGCCAAAGCCTGCGCAAGCGGCGCAAAGGCCGCCGCAAGCTCTGCATCCTCGGTCTGAGCGGCCAGCGCTTCGGCCCAGTACCGTGCGAACCAGTAATGGCTGTGGCGATTGTCCGGCTGACCGGCCTTGCGACCGGGCGAGCGGTCATGGTCCAGCACCCCCTGTGTCGCCGCTTCTGCCGCCTTGCCAAGGATGACGGCCTTGGGATTGTTGCGGCTTTCGCCCAGGAATTTCAGGCTTTCGCCCAACGCGCAGAATTCGCCCAGTGAATCCCACCGCAGATGGCCGGTGCTGACCAGATCCTGCACATGCTTGGGGGCGGACCCG
This sequence comes from Paracoccaceae bacterium, assembly GCA_007131465.1. GTDB lineage: Bacteria > Pseudomonadota > Alphaproteobacteria > Rhodobacterales > Rhodobacteraceae > Roseinatronobacter. Next base: position 336 of record SLQN01000568.1, on the reverse strand, counting down.
CCTGCGCCCGTCTCGAACAGCCCGCCGCCATTCATCAGCTTGACGATGGACAGCATCTTGGCGCTGGTCGCGAGTTCCAGGATCGGGAACAGGTCGGTCAGATAGTCGCGCAGCACATTGCCGGTGATGGCGATGGTATTCTCGCCCTTGGTGATCGTCTCGAGGCTGGCGCGGGTGGCATTACGCGGGGACAGGATCTCGAACTTGTCGGCAACGCCACGGGCCTCCAGAATCGGGGTCACCAGCCGGATCAGTTCGGCATCATGGGCGCGTTCGGCATCCAGCCAGAAGATCGCGCGGTAGCCCGTCGCCTTCTGACGGTCGATGGCCAGGTTT
>SLQN01000530.1 GCA_007131465.1 Paracoccaceae bacterium | reverse complement strand
GCAAGGCCGTGGCCGCCGCCGCCGATGATCACCACATCATAGCTGGGCTTCAGGTCCGGCGTGGCCGGGATATCACCCGTAACCGGATAGTCGCGGCTGAACCCGTATTTGAGAAGGCGCAGGGGCATGGCGGGTCAACTCTCGCCCGCGCCAGACGCCTGTCGCCGAAGGCGACAACTGCGGCCAGACCTTTTGGTGCATTGCGTGTCAAGAAGTCTGGCGGTCATGATATCCCCGTCCGTTATATGACCAATATATCCTTTGGGATTGACCTGTAAACCGCAGCAGTTTAGCCCCTTATCATAAAATATATTGGGTCATGGAAAGGACAGCACCATCGACAAGGCCAAGCCACCACTCGGCCATATCCGGTCTTTTGAATGCGCGGCGCGCCATCTCAGCTTTACCCGCGCGGCCACGGAACTTGGGCTGACGCAGGCCGCGGTAAGCACGCATATCAAATCGCTTGAAAATCACCTTGGATCGCCGCTGTTCCACCGCCGCGCGCGCAGCCTTACCCTGACCGAAATCGGGACTGCCTTTCTGCCTACCGTCCGCCACGCGCTGTCACTGATCGATCAAGCCACCAAGACGGTACTGATCGCAAACCAGCCCCGCACCGTGACGATCTCCTGCCCGATGAGCCTTGCGGAAAACTGGTTGGCGCCCCGCCTCGTCGGGTTTCACGACGAACACCCCAATATCGAACTTTTGGTGCATGGCACGATCTGGGACCAGCGAGACGATATCGGCGCCGACCTTTCGATCGTGATGGCCCGACAAGATGAGATCTCCGGCGGCGGCGAACTGATCCTGCGCGATACCCTGTCGCTTCTCTGCGCTCCCAAAATCGCTGTTGGCATCGCCACGCTGTGCGATATCGCGACCTTGCCCCGGATCGTGGTTCTGGGTCGTCAGGATTACTGGTCCGCGTTTGATCCCCATCTGGGCCCCGACCTGAGCATCGCAGCTACGACCATCCGGACAAACGCGACCAGCATCGCTTTCGAAATGGCCGCCAACGGGATTGGTGTCTTTGCCGCCCCGACCAGGCTTGCGCAGGTTCATGTCACGCGAGGCCTTCTGATCGACCTCTTCGATCTACACCCCGACAGTCCATGGGGCTACGTTCTGACAAATTCAGCTCGGCCACCGACAGCCGCCATAGGCAAGGTCAGAACTTGGCTGTTGCGAAGTTTGTAGACACTCTTTTCCAAACCAGACCATGTTACATCAGACAATCGCGCCGCTTCAGACCCCGGCCACCTCCAGCCAGTCGCCCCTCAACCCGAGCCGACTGGCCTTCATTGCCGCCAGACAGGCCAGCACCAGAGCGCCGGTGTTGCCGCCACCCACGACGAATGAGTGCCGAATGTAATTTGCGGCCAAAGTCGTGCAGGTGCTTCTATTTCGTCGGAAATAGGCAGGAATTACGCTTAGAAATGTTGTCCAAGAAGGTCTGTCAACGTGATGTGAACTGGGGCGCGCACTGGACTTCAGATTGGGCTCGAAGCTCGTGTTGGTCTGATCGGCGGGATTCTACACATCTGATTGGAGGACTGTTGCTTTTGCGCGCGCTTTGAAAAGCAAGATCCGATCATAACATACAGGGTCGCAAGCGGCTTACGCACTGAAAGGCACATAATGGATACGATCCCTGTCATAGACATCAGCTCTTTTCGTGACCACAGCAATGAAACACATCCGGCACGCGCAATATCCGAAGCTTGCGAGGGAATAGGGTTCTTCATCGTGACGGGGCATGGGGTCGCACCCGAAATCCTTCAACATCTGATTGATGAGTCGAGATTGTTCTTCGACCGACCAACAGCAGAAAAAACCATGATCAAGCGCCACGGGGATTGCTTTGGCGGCCCTACCTATGTGCCCCTGAACTCAGAGAGTCTTGGTGCTCTTGCGGGCCAGGCCGGACAGGCAGACCTGAAGGAGTCGTTAGATGTAGCGCCGCGCTTTCAAGGCGATCGGTGGTGCGCTGGCACAGACGCCCTGCAGGCCGCATGGGTTACAGGACATGCGGCGCTGTCAGAGCTTGCAGCCGACCTGAGGGCGCTGTTCTGTGTCGCTGCAGGTCTGCCTCGCGACGCGCTGGAACCTGCATTCGCGCGTCACGCCTCGTCGATCCGTTCTCTGAATTATCCGGAGGTACGCGGCGGTCTCAAGGCTGGAGAAGTTCGGGCCGGCGAGCACACGGATTACGGCGCCTTCACGATGATCCGGGGGGATGATGCCCCTGGTCTTCAGGCGCGCGCGCGCACTGGCGAATGGGTGGATGTTCCGGCTGTACCCGGGTCATTCGTGGTTAATATCGGTGACCTTCTTATGCGCTGGACCGATGACAAATGGATCTCTACGCCGCATCGTGTCATCTGCCCTGCGGATACACCCATCTCTCCACGCCGCCAGTCGATCGCGTTTTTCCACAACCCGGGTGCTGATGCCGTGATCGATTGCCTGGAGCCATTCCGCCAGAAAGGCATCGCGCCCAAATACCCGCCTGTCGTCTATAAATCCTATGCGCAAGACCGTTTCCGAGCGCAGATCGGGGATCCGAAGCTGGAACTGCCAATAAGCGTCGAGTAATTTTCTTCCTTAACTGAGCAAGGTACCACAGACCTTGCCCCGTCATTACGTTTACGGCACTTCTTCGGGCCAAAAGATCGACCTTGGGTACGTGACGCTCTGAAACTCTAGGCCGTTGCCACTGGGATCGGTCGTGAACATGATCCATTGCTCTTGGTCTGTCCCCGACCCGCGCAATTGCGGTTCTATGACAAACTTCGTGCCATCACGCTGGAGCCTACCCGCGATCGTGTGAAAACTCTCTGTGTCAATAAAGATACCGAAATGTCGAAGAGGCAAGGGATCTTCATGCACGACCCGCGCTCCGGCGCGCGCAGGGTCGAGGGTGGCCGTGATCTTGTGGCCGAAGAAATCGAAAATACACCAGTCGTCGCCAATGCTTCCTTCGTCACATCCGATCACATTCGTGTAGAACCGACGTGTCGCGTCTAGATCAGTGACGGTGAATGCAAGGTGGAACACGCAACCCTGTCCGTTCGAGGCCATCATCAGACCGCAAGTTCTTGCACAAGCGGCGCAAGGGCGTCGCACTCGGACTGCGTCAGCGGGACGAATGGTGGCATCACGGTAGCCCATGCCGGATCTTGCAGGCGGCACCCTACAAGGTATTTGACGGCCGGAACTAGGGGCCGCGCCGCAATCGTCTCGCGGATCTGGCGTAACCTTCCGAGAACAGACGCGTCGGCCGGATCACTTCGAAGCTCGGCTGCCAGCCGGGATGTGATGTTGAGTGTCGCCGAGATTGTTCCCGCGTAGCCCTTTTCGGGAGCAACGGCGAGGCTGGTCTCGTTGCTGGGGAATACATCAAAATCTGCGATCCGCGCGAGGCTTTCGGCATAATCAAGGTCTCCCGAGCTGTCCTTGGCTCCTGCGATCCGTTCAGGATGCGCAGCCTTGAGTCTCGCTGCAAGGCTCTGTGAAAACGGAACCCCTGTCATTTGTGGAAAATTGTAGAGGTAGATCGGGACGGGATTACCCTGTGTCTCACGGACGACCGCATCGAAATAGGCGTAAAGCCCGTCATCGGACACACCTGAATAGTAATAGGGCGGCAAGACCAGTGCTGCCGCGAAACCGCACGCGCCGGCAAGCGAGGTCAGCCGGATGGTGGTCTCCAGATCGGAAGTGCCAGTGCCAACCATCATATGCGCACCGGGCAGCGCGCGTGCTGCCTCGCGCATGAGCTCTGCGCGACGCTCTGGTGCAAATGACGTTGCCTCGCCCGTAGAGCCCAAAATGTTTATCGCGTCACACCCGTTCTCCAAGACCCATCGCGAATGCGCAAGAAACCGCTCGACATCGATTGTACGGTCGCGATGCACCGGTGTGGGCACCGCAGCGATCACGCCGGAAAGACGCGGGCTCACGCCGTCACTCCGAATGTCTTTACGAAATCGACATAATGTTCCAGCGCTTCCTTCAATGGGCGCGGCTTCCAACCCGTTTCGGCCGTCATGCGCGAAATGTCATATGCGCCCCAGCGCCCCCCCTTGTAGGTCGGATCCATAATTACGTCGCATTCTTCCAAAGGTGCAATTTTCCAACTTGTGCCAGGAATGATCTCTGCAACGGTTTCGATCAGTTCCTGCAATGTCACCGCCTCACCCAGCGCCACATTGTAGACCGGGTGGTCAAACGGTCCGGTTTTTTCTAGCAGCCCAATGATTGCACTGCAAACATCTTGTGCGTGAATGTGATCACCTACGCCATCGGTTGCGTTTATGCGCACAGGCCGACCTTCAATGGCGCAGTGTATCACCCGGTATGGCGGGCAATAATGCGCGCGCGACGGCCGCCAGCGATCCATCGGGCCATAGACCCCGGACAGGCGGCAGGACGCCACTTTCATGCCGAACAATTCGGCGTAGCGTTTGGCGGTCATCTCGCTTGCGATCTTGGAGATGCCATAGAATTCAGGCGGGTCGACCCAGCCATCCTCGGGCATCGGCCCCGGCGGTTCGGGGCCATAGTCGTTATAGACCGCCCCCGATGATAGGTTAATGAAGCATTCCAAACCCGGCAGTTTTCGGGCAAGCTCCAAGAGGCGCACCGTGCCCATGAAATTAACTTCAAGAACAGTGGCGGGGGCATCGGTCTCGGGATTGGCAAGCTTGCTTCCTGTCGGGCTCTCGGCAGCAAACAAGGTCACCGTCGCGGCATGCACGATTCGCGTTATCTTATGCTCGGCCGCGATCCTTTCAAGAGCGCCGGTATCAAGCACACTGGCCTGCACATAAGTCAGCCTGTCGCCGACCGGCGCGAAAAACCGCGTGAGCGCCTCATCCTGTGGGCCTGCATCAAGCACAACCACACGCGCATCTGCGTGCCGCTCAAGCCACATCAGGGCGAGGTTGCTCATTACGAACCCGCCACCGCCTGTAATCAACAATGTCATATTTCGCTCCACACCAGATCAAAGGGTTCACCAAGACCAGCTTGGCGCCGTTCTCGGGTTCAGCTTGCCGACCAACCGCCATCGACCATCAGGTTTTCGCCCGAGATGAACGAACACTCATCGCTTGCAAGAAACAGCGCTGCATTTGCAATATCTTCAGCGCGGCCAAGGCGCGGATAGGGTGTGCGGAACTTGGCTGCTTCCAGTCCTTTCGGATCCATGGACACACCGGGTTTACCAGTGATGATCCGCCCCGGGGCGACCGCGTTGCAGATGATATGCTCACGGCCATAATCGGTGGCAATCTGGCGGGTAATATAAACATTCGTCGCCTTGCCAGTGCCATAGGCGATGTCATTGGGCGCACCAATCATGCCGTGCTGGGACGTGATATTGACAATCCGTCCTCGCGCATCGCCCTTGACAGGCTGCTTCAGCATTTGCTGCACGGCTCGCTTACAGCAGTAGAAATAACCGTCACAGTTGACCGACATCACCTCGCGCCACTGGTCGTTACTGGTATCGACCAAGCGCGTTGTGGTCCAGTGTGCAGCGTTATTCACGATGATGTCGAGACTGCCCCATTCCGTGACAACGCGCTCAACCATGGCGTCCACGTCATCCCATTTTGAAATGTCGCAATGCATCCGAAAGGCCGTTCCACCAGCATCCGCAATCACCTTTTCAGTCGGATCGCCACCTTCTTTCGGCTCCGCGATGATATCAGCAACAAGAACCTTGGCTCCTTCAGCGGCAAACCGGATTGCAATTGCTCTCCCGATACCTGATGCCGCGCCCGTCACGATAGCTGTCTTTCCATCAAGGCGTTTCACAGACGGCCCTCCCTTGTGAGTGTTGCTTCGAAACGCTAGTGCCGCGGGGCTAGAGGAGTGTGCTCAAACCGCGCAGCAAGCGCCGAAACCCGACATGGATACTACATCTTTAGCCACGTCTTGCGCTGTTCACGCGGTGCCGCTTCGTACATGTCACGGAAACGGCGGCTGAAATGCGTTGCATTCGAGAAGCCGCAGCGCAAGGCTACCTCGACCACAGGGATTTCGGTGAGGGTCAGCAGCCTCTTGGCTTCACGCAGACGCAGTCGCATATAGTATTCAGAAGGCGACATGCGCACCAGTCGCGAAAACAGCCGTTCCAGATGGCGCGGGCTTGTTCCAAGTACGTCGCAGATCTCACTGACCTTCAGAGGCGCTTCAACATTCTCTTCCATCATCTCTATAGCGCGAAGAACCTTGGGATGCGTAAGGCCCGTGCGCGCCCGCAGATTGATCCGCGCAGGTTCGTGGCCGCCGCGCACACTGGGGTAGATCAGACACTCGGCCAACTGCCGTGCGAACAGTCTGTCGCGAAAGTCGGCGACCAGATGCAGCATCAGGTCCAGCGTTGAAATCCCACCGGCACAAGTAATGATGCGCCCATCGATGCAGAAGATATCGCCGGAAACTTTGACGCGGTGGTAGGTCTCGCGCAGCGCTTCTTCAGTTTCCCAATGAATGGCGCAGGTGCGCTCATCCAGCAAACCCGCATTGGCTAGAAGAAACGCACCACTGCTGATCCCACCGACTGTAAGCCCTGATCTATAAGCTTTTCTAAGCCACCCGTTCAGCGCCTTGCTGCGGATATGGACACTGTTCATGCCCGCGCAAACCAGCAGCACATCGACCTTCTCGGAATCGTTTATCCCGGCAGAAATCGGGGCCGGAAACTCGCAACTGGATCGGACCGTTTCACCCGTTTCAGAGATCAGGACATAACTAAATTGCGCGCTGTCAGAAATGAGGTTTGCGATCCGCAAACTTTCGATGATCAATGACAGCGGCGTGAGTGGATATCCCTCGGGCAAAAACACGCCTATCCGCAAATCGCGGGCTTCATCCTGAGCCTCTGGCAAACCTTGAAAACTGGCACTTCGGCGTTTCTCTATCACCATGTCATCAAGATTCCATATTGTGTCGAAGTCAATAACCTCGATCAGGATCGATCCGATTTTCAAGTGCGCGGCCTTGCGCCAAGCGGGACAAATTATCCAGAAAGCGATTGGCAGCAGCGGTTTCCCATCCATCAAAGAGTGCCGAACTGTGGGGTGTGATGATGGTGTTTGGCGCGCTCCAGAGCGGGTGTTCTGCGGTCAGCGGTTCGGTTTCAAACACATCCAGTGCAGCACCGCGCAGATGGCCGGATCGCAAGCGGTCAAGCAGTGCCGCTTCATCCAGAATACCGCCACGGGCCAGATTGATGACCGTCGCGCCCACTGGGAGCAGGTCCAACATTGGCCCCGAAAGCAAGCCAAGGGTCTGTTCTGTGCGCGGTAGCGAAATGACAAGATGGTCCGTGCCGGGGAGCACAGTGTCCAGATTTGCAACCTGCAATACGCTGTCAAAAGGTGGCGTTGACTTGCCGCGGCTATTGATGCCTGTCACCTCCAACCCGACTGAAGCAAGCTTTCCTGCAATGGCCTGGCCGATCGGGCCAGTGCCCAGAATCGTGGCGCGCTGACCTTTCGCACCGCGCAAGCTCAAGGGCTTCCAGAGGCGCGCATCTTGCTGCTTACTGAATTCCTTGAGCTTCAGGTTGAAGGTATAAATCGCAGCGAGGGCGTAATCTGCCATCAGGTCCGCCTGAAAGCCGCTGGAATTGCACACAATTGTACTCTCGGTGTTCCACGGGACCAGATGGTCGGACCCAGTGCCTGCTACATGCACATAGACAGGAT
>SLQN01000398.1 GCA_007131465.1 Paracoccaceae bacterium | reverse complement strand
CTGGAAGGTGAGCTGCACATTCTCCATGTCGAACAGGCGCTGATACTGCTTGACCAGCGCGTTCTTCGGCTCGGTGAGGATCGTGACCAATGCCTCCTCGTCGAGATCGCGCAGGGTCGCGATCACCGGCAGGCGGCCGACGAATTCCGGGATCAGGCCGAATTTCAGCAGGTCTTCGGGTTCAAGCTTCTTGAGCGATTCGCCTATGGTCGTCAGGCTGTCATCCTTTACATCAGCCCCAAACCCAATGGCTGACCCCTTGCCCCGCTGCGCGATGATCCGGTCCAGACCGGCGAAGGCCCCGCCGCAGATGAACAGGATGTTGGTTGTATCAACTTGCAGGAATTCCTGCTGCGGGTGCTTGCGACCGCCCTGGGGCGGCACGGAAGCAACCGTGCCCTCCATCAGTTTCAGAAGCGCTTGCTGCACCCCTTCTCCCGACACGTCCCGCGTGATCGAGGGGTTGTCGGACTTGCGCGTGATCTTGTCGACCTCATCAATATAGACGATGCCACGCTGCGCCCGCTCGACATTGTATTCGCTCGATTGCAGCAGCTTGAGGATGATGTTCTCCACATCCTCGCCGACATAGCCCGCTTCAGTCAACGTGGTGGCATCGGCCATGGTGAAGGGCACATCCAGGATGCGCGCCAGTGTCTGCGCAAGCAGGGTCTTGCCGCAGCCTGTGGGGCCGATCAGCAGGATGTTGGATTTCGACAGTTCCACTTCCCCGGCCTTGCCGGAATGGTTGAGCCGCTTGTAATGGTTGTGCACCGCGACCGAGAGGACCCGCTTGGCCTGTTCCTGCCCGATGACATAATCATCCAGCACGTTGCATATCTCGCGCGGGGTCGGCACGCCATCAGTGGATTTCAGCCCGCCGGATTTTGTTTCCTCGCGGATGATATCCATGCACAACTCCACACATTCATCGCAGATGAACACGGTCGGCCCGGCAATCAGCTTGCGGACTTCATGCTGGCTTTTTCCACAGAAAGAGCAGTAGAGCGTGTTCTTGCTGTCTGAGTCGGATGTCGGCATTTCGAACCTCTGTGGTCTTTGCTGCGATAGGCGGCGTGGGGGCATTCACTACCCTCTTGTGTGTCAGGGTAGGCGGAAGTGGCGGCAGGGACAATGCCAAACTGCGCCACAAACGCCTGATTTCCGCGTGATGCGGGGCAATCGCGCATCACGTAGGGGTAACCTCGGCGCGCGTTGTCACGATCTCGTCGATATGGCCCCAGTCTTTCGCTTCTTCGGGTGTCATCCATTTGTCGCGATCCAGCGCCTGTTGCACGGTCTCGTAATCCTGCCCGGTATGACGCATGTAGAGTTGGTAAAACCGCTCGCGCGTCTGCTCGATATGGCGCGACTGGATCAGGATATCGGCCGCGGTGCCCTGGCTGCCCCCCGAGGGTTGGTGCACCAGAAATTCGGAGTTCGGCAGCGAGAAGCGCATGCCCTTGGTCCCCCCCAGCGCGATGACCGACCCCATGGACGCGGCCAGCCCGCAGACCAGTGTCGATACCGCTGGTCTGATATACTGCATGGTGTCGTAAATGCTCATCCCCGCGATGACCGAACCGCCGGGCGAGTTGATATACATCGAAATCTCTTTCGAGGGGTTCTCGGCCTCCAGATGCAGCAGTTGCGCCACAACCAGCGAGGACATGCCGTCATGCACCGGGCCGTTGACAAAGATGATCCGTTCCTTGAGCAGGCGCGAGAAGATGTCATAGGCCCGTTCGCCACGGCTTGTCTGTTCGACAACCATGGGAACGAGGTTCATGGAAGTTTCTATCGGATCGCGCATTTGCCTGCCTTTTTGTGAAGAAGACCGCCCTTGGGTCTGGTGATACCTGAATTGTATTGATCGAATCTTAGTGCTGCGGTTGGTGACCCGCAAGGGTGCGCAAGGATTTTGTGTCTGCAGGCCTAGTCCAGCGCCTTGCCGAGACGCGGCAGCTTCGCGCGTCTCAGAAGCGGGCGCAGGGGTTGCGCGCGCCCGGATGCAGCTTTTGTGGCGGCCTGCGACTCGGTGACTGCGGCTTCTACAAGCGCCGGGGCTTCCAGCCAGCGCGCCATAAGAAAGTCATCGGGGCTTTGCGCGACCACGCCTTCCGGCTCAAGCGCGCGGGCCGGAAAATCGCGCAGGTTAAGGGTGATGATCAGCCCGGCCTGCGCACTGATCGCCGTCGCCAGAACATGCGCATCAGCATCATCGGGCAACCAGAGCCGCGCCTCCAGACCCGGATCGGCGGCGACTTCGGCCTTGGGCCAGCGCAGCCGAAGGTGCGCGATTGCCTGCACCGCCACATATTCGACATCCGCCCCGCGCCGTGCCGCCGCGCGCTGCCATTCACCCAGGATGCGCGCCGACCACAGCGGCGCAAACCCGCCGCGCGCGGCCACGCCCGTCAGGATTTCGCGCAGGACAGACGGAAACAGGACGCAGGCGTCCAGCACTGCCTTCATGCAGTCAGCCGGAAGAACACCGCCTTGAGATAGCCGCTTTCGGCCAGTTGCGGCAGTTGTGGATGGTCGGGGCCAGCAAAGCCGGTATGGATCAGTTGTCCGCGCCGCCCCGCCCGCCCGATGCCCCGCGCGGAGGCGTTGCGAAAAGCACTCAGGTCTGCCGCGTGCGAGCAGGAACACAGGCCCAGATAGCCGCCCGGTGCGACCAGCGCTGCGGCCAGCCGGGCCACGCGTTCATAGGCGCGCAGACCTGCGGTAAGCGCGTCCTTGTTGGGTGCGAAGGCAGGCGGGTCACAGATGACAAGGTCAAACCGCGCACCTTCACCGGCCAGCGCCTCCAGCACGCCAAAGGCATCGCCCTGCCGCATGCCGAAGCGGGGCGCGACGCCCATGTGCTCTGCGCCTTGCTGCGCGAGGGCCAGTGCGGGGACGGAACTGTCCACGGCCAGCGCGTGTTCCGCGCCCGCGGCAAGGGCGGCCAGGGAAAACCCGCCGACATGGCTGAAGATATCCAGCACCCGCGCGCCCTTTGCCAACCCAGCCGCAAAAGCATGATTGGGGCGCTGGTCGAAAAACAGGCCGGTCTTCTGCCCGCCCAAAAGGTCGGCCATGTAGGTTGCGCCGTTCATGGACACGGGCACCGGGCCGCCCAGCGTGCCACAATGCAGCGCAGTTTCCTCCGGCAGCCCCTCGAGCACGCGCGCCCGACCAGATCCGTTCTTGACGATGGTCGAAACCCCGGTGACGTGCTGCAACGCGTCTGCGAGCATGGGGAATTGCAGATCGGACCATGCGGCGTTGGGCTGGATCGCGGCAGTATCGCCGAACCGGTCGATCACGACGCCCGGCAGGCCATCGGCCTCGGCATGGACAAGCCGATAGAACGGGGCGTCATACAGACGCGTCCGGTGGTCAAGCGCGTGGCGCAGCCGGTTGGTGACCCATTCGCTGTCGATCACGGCCTCGGGGTTCTGGTCCAGCATCCGCGCCATGATGCGCGACGCGGGGTTTACCGTAACAACACCCAGCGCGCGGTGCTCACTGTCTTCAAGCCGTGCGAAACTGCCGGGTCTGATGGCCTTGGTGCGCCGATCCGTGACCAGTTCATTGGCAAAAACCCAAGGGAAACCGTGGCGGATCGCGCGGGCTTCGGCCTTGGGTTTCAGTCTGATCACGGGCAGGTCGGTCATGGCGGCAGTCCTTGTGTGGCCTGCCTGTTGCCTTACGGCAGGGACAGGGCTTTGGAAAGCCCCGTCCCCATGGCACCTAGTGCTGCGCGCCTGCCGTCGGGCGTGCCGTGAAGACGCCTGCGACCCAGCGTGCGACCGAGCGCAGCCCGGCGGCGAAGAACTCCGCACGCATGCGGCGCGCATCGGCCTCGATTTGCAGGGTGTCGATGACAGCGGGCTGGGTATTTTGAATGTCGAACATGTCGTTCAAGCCTCTTGGTTTTGCGTTACCCGGGAGATAGTTGCTGCGCTGCGGCGATGCGAGGGCTGATTGCGAAGCCCCGGCATGCAGAAAACGCATGGCTGAAACGGGAATTGAATTGTTAGCGCTAACTGATTACATCCTGTTCATGTCAATGATCCAAGCCGTGCGATGGAGGAACAAATGCCCCTGAACCCCGAGATCGAAGCCGTCACGGACCGCATCCGCGCGCGTTCCCACCAGCGCCGTGCGGCCTATCTTGACCGGATGCACAGGGCAGCGGATGCAGGCGTCGTGCGTGCGCATCTGTCTTGCGGCAATCAGGCCCATGCCTATGCCGCGATGGGGCCGGACAAGGACACACTGGCCGGAGCGCGCGCGCCAAACCTTGGCATTGTCACGGCCTATAACGACATGCTGTCAGCGCATCAGCCGTTCGAAAGCTATCCCGAGAAAATCCGCCGCGCGGCCCGCGCCGCCGGGGGCACGGCGCAAGTTGCAGGCGGCGTTCCGGCCATGTGCGACGGGGTGACGCAAGGCCAGCCGGGCATGGAACTGTCGCTTTTCTCGCGCGATGTGATCGCGCTGTCGGCGGGCGTGGCGATGTCGCATAACTGCTTTGATGCCGCGGTGTGGCTGGGCGTGTGCGACAAGATCGTGCCGGGCCTGATCATCGCGGCGGCGACCTTCGGCCATGTGCCTGCTGTTTTCGTCCCGGCGGGGCCGATGACAAGTGGCCTGCCCAATGACGAGAAGGCAAAGGTGCGCCAGCAATTCGCCCAGGGCGAGATTGGCCGCGAAGAGCTTATGGCCGCCGAAATGGCCAGCTATCATGGCCCCGGAACCTGCACCTTTTACGGCACGGCCAACACCAACCAGATGCTGATGGAATTCATGGGCCTGCATCTGCCCGGCGCGAGTTTCGTCAATCCCGGCACGCCGCTGCGCGAGGCGCTGACTGTGGCCGCGACCGAACGCGCGCTGGCGATCACGGCGCAGGGCAATGACTACCGCCCCGCAGGCCAGGTTCTGGACGAACGCGCTTTCGTCAATGGCATGGTCGGGCTGATGGCCACAGGCGGGTCCACCAACCTCGTGTTGCATCTGCCCGCCATGGCGCGGGCGGCAGGGATCGAGCTGCGGCTCGAGGATTTTGCCGATATTTCGCAGGCCGTGCCGCTGATGGCGAAGGTCTATCCCAACGGGTTGGCGGATGTGAACCATTTTCACGCCGCTGGCGGGCTGGGCTATATGATCGGCGAATTGCTGGACGCGGGGCTTTTGCATGACGATGTCTGCACCATCGCCGGGGACGGGCTGACCCGCTACGCGCAGGAACCCAAGCTGCGCGAGGGCGTGCTGGTCTGGGAGAGCGGCGCGGGCGTCAGCCAGAATGACAGGATCCTGCGGCCTGCGGCGGACGCGTTCCAGCCCACGGGCGGGCTGCGCCAGTTGGCAGGCAATCTGGGGCAAGGGGTCATCAAGACCTCGGCCGTGGACCCGTCGCGCCATGTGATCGAGGCCCGCACCCGCATCTTCCATGACCAGGGGTCAGTCAAGGCGGCGTTTCAGGCGGGCGAGTTCACCGAGGACACGATTGTCGTCGTCCGCTTTCAGGGGCCTGCGGCGAACGGGATGCCAGAATTGCATTCCCTGACCCCGATGCTCGCGGTGTTGCAGGACCGGGGCTTGAAGGTTGCACTTGTGACCGACGGGCGCATGTCGGGCGCAAGCGGCAAGGTTCCGGCGGCGATCCATGTCGCGCCCGAGGCCGCAAAAGGCGGCCCGCTGGCGCGGCTGCAAGATGGCGACATCGTGCGGCTGGATGCCGTCGCGGGCCGGATCGACGTGCTGGCCGCAGATTTTGACACCCGCACGCCAGTCACAGCGGACCTGAGCGCCAACGGGTTCGGCATCGGGCGGGAGTTGTTCGCGGCCTTCCGCGCCACGGTCGGCGATTCGACCGAAGGCGCGGCCGTGGTGGTCTGAGCGCCCCTCAGCGCCGGTCGCGCCAGCGGTTGACCAGCGGATAACGCCGGTCGAGCCAGAAGGCGCGGTCGGTCAGCCGCGGGCCGGGGGCGGATTGGAATCGCTTCCATTCCGATATGGCGACCAGATGTTCCACCCGCTCGACGGTTGCGCGGTCATGGCCCTGCGCTACCAGATCGGCAATCGGCAGGTCACGCTCGACCAGCCCTTCGAGTATCGCATCCAGCACCGGATAGGGCGGCAGGCTGTCATCGTCGCGCTGATCCGCGCGAAGCTCTGCGGAGGGGGGCTTGTCGATGATCCGGGGCGGAATCACCGCGCCCGCTGGCCCGGCCATCCAGTCATGGTGGTTGGCATTGCGCCAGCGGCAGACCTCGAACACCCGCGTCTTGTAAAGGTCCTTGATCGGGTTGTAGCCGCCATTCATGTCGCCATAGATCGTGGCATAGCCCACTGCGACCTCGGACTTGTTGCCGGTGGTCAGTAGCAGTGCGCCGGTCTTGTTGGAAATCGCCATCAAAAGCGTGCCGCGCAGACGCGACTGAATGTTTTCTTCCGTCACATCGGCGGGCATGCCTGCAAACAGGGGCGCAAGCGCGGCCTCCATCGCGGCGCGCGGCCCTTCAATGCTGATCTCGTCCAGCTTGCAGTCCAGCCGCCGCGCCATCTCGGCTGCATCTTCCAGGCTGTGGGGCGAGGTGTATTCCGAAGGCAGCATCACGCAATGCACGTTTTCCGCCCCGATGGCATCCGCCGCGATGGTCGCAACAAGCGCGGAATCCACCCCGCCTGACAGCCCCAGCACCACGCGCGAAAATCCCGATTTGCGCAGGTAATCCCCTAGCCCCAGCACCATGGCGCGATAATCCTGCGCCAGCCCGCAGGGGCGCAGGGCGCGCACGCCTGTCTCGGCGCGCCAGCCGTCCTCGGTGCGCAGGAAATCCAGCGTTTCCAGCGCTTCCTCATGCGCAGGCAGTTGCAGCGCCAGCTTGCCGCCGGGGTTCAGAACAAAGCTCGCCCCGTCAAAGACCTGATCATCCTGCCCGCCGACAAGGTTCAGATACACCAGCGGCAGCCCTGTCTCGACCACGCGCGCGACCATATGCGCCATACGCGTGTCATAACGGTTCCGCGCATAGGGTGAGCCGTTCGGGACAAGCAACAGTTCCGCGCCGGATTCGGCCTGCGCTTCGGCCACATCATCGAACCACGCGTCCTCGCAGATCGGTGTGCCGATGCGGATCGGCCCGACGCGGTACGGCCCTGAAATATCGCCCGAGGTGAACAGGCGTTTTTCGTCAAACACCGAATTGTTGGGCAGATGGTGCTTGCGGATCACGGCGGAAATCTGCCCGCCCGCCAGCACCGCCCAGCAATTGTAAAGCGCGGCCCCCTCGAGCAGAGGCACGCCGATGCCAAGCGCCGGACCCGCAGCACAATCGCGCGCAAGCGCTTCCAGAGTGTCGCGCAGATCGGCCTGAAAGGCAGGACGCCAGACAAGGTCCTGCGTCTGATAGCCCGACAGGAACATCTCGGGCAGGGCCACCAGATCGGCACCCGCGACCCGGCCCGCCTGCCACGCCGCGTGCGCCTTGGCGGCATTGCCCGCGATGTCGCCCACAATCGGGTTCAGTTGGGCCAGCGTCAGGCGAAAGCGGTCGGACATGAACAGAGCCTCAAGCAGGGGAACGCAAGCCCACATATCATGAAGCGCGCCCGAGGGAAGGCCCGGCAGGCCCGATCGGGTTGGAAAGCCCCTTGCCAGCCTGACGCGGCATCACTAGGCTTTGACGCAGAATTTCAGGGAGTTCCGTGCCATGCTGTCCAGCAAGATCCCCGTGCGATTGCT
>SLQN01000482.1 GCA_007131465.1 Paracoccaceae bacterium | reverse complement strand
GCGCGATGCCGCACAAGCGCAACCCGGTTCTGACAGAAAACCTTACCGGGCTCGCGCGCCTGGTGCGGATGGCCGTCATCCCGGCGCTGGAGAATGTGGCGCTGTGGCACGAACGCGATATCTCGCACAGCTCGGTCGAGCGCATGATCGGCCCCGATGCCACGGTGACGCTGGATTTCGCGCTTGCGCGGCTGACAGGCGTGATCGACAAGCTGGTGATCTATCCTGACACGATGATCGCGAACATGAACAAGTTTCGCGGCCTGATCCATTCGCAGCGCGTCCTTCTGGCGCTGACCCAGGCCGGTGTCAGCCGCGAGGAGGCTTATGCGCTGGTGCAGCGCAACGCGATGAAGGTGTGGGAACAGGGCAAGGACTTCCTCGAGGAACTGCTGGGCGATGCCGATGTCCGTGCGGCACTGAGCGAGGCCGACATACGCTCAAAATTTGATCTCGAATATCACACGAAGCATGTCGAGACGATCTTCGGGCGGGTATTTGGCGAAAAATGACTCTGGCGCGGTTGAATCCGCAAGAATCGTGCTAAGCTATATGCCACCGCAGAAGGAGAACAGCATGAAACTGAAAATCGCTTTCGCGTCGATTATGCTCAGCCTCAGCCCGGTTGTTGCATCGGCAATGTGTTCCAGCATGGCGCCCGAACAGACCGCATCTGTCTGCGCCGAAGGTCAGGTGATGGACACGCAGAGCGGGGTGTGCATCGACCCTGTCAGCAGCTGAACAGAAGATCACTCCGACATTGCCCCGATGTTTTTGCATCGGGGCTTTTTCATGCCTTTTCGCTAACCGAATCTTGAGGATTGATACCATAGGATCATCGCACAGAAGCCGATGTCGGCGCTGTCGCAGGTCGTATTTCTCAAGGTCCGGATATCGTGCCAGCACTCGATTTGACGCCAATCCCTTTGCAGCCTGACCGTGATAGGGCCACCACGTCGGTTCCTGAAAAACCGCGACCGAAGCCGCAATCGGGCGCGGCACGCCCGCGCGTGCGGATAGACCATCTGTCGGGTGCCGAGAAAGCCGCGATCATCGTGCGGGCGCTGTTGGCGCAGGGGGCGGATATCGCGCTGTCGGATTTGCCGCATCACATGCAGACCGAACTCGCGCAGACCCTGGGGCGGATGCGGCTGGTGGATCGCGCCACCATGAATGCGGTGGTCGAGGATTTCCTCGATACGCTGGAACAGATCGGCCTGTCCTTCCCTGAAAACCTGGAAGCCGCGCTTTCGATGCTGGGCGACAAGCTGGATGCGACCGCAACCAAGCGCTTGCGCGCCATGTCGCGCGGCGGTGATCTGGATGACGCCTGGATGGTGCTGGAACTGGCCGATGACGCGCTGATCGCATCGATGCTGGTGCAGGAATCGCAAGTTGTGGGCGCGGTCCTTCTGTCGAAACTCAGCACTGACAAGGCCGCAAGGCTCTTGATGCAACTGGACGCGGATCTGGCGCGGGATCTGGCCCTCGGCATAGCGCGCACTGAAGATATCGCGCCTGCGGCTGTCGCCCGGATTGGCAAGACCCTGTCCGAACAGATCACCACCCGCCCGCAACGCGCCTTTACTGACCCGCCCACGACGCGTGTCGGCAAGATCCTCAATTCCTCGGACCCGGATATGCGTGACGGCTTGCTGGCGCAGTTGGAGATTACCGATGCCCGCTTCGCCCGCGAAGTGCGCAAGGCGATCTTTACATTCGAGGATATCGCCACGCGGCTGGATCCGCGCGATGTGCCGCTTGTCATTCGTGATGTCGCCCCGGCCGACCTGACAACCCTGATCGCGGCCAACACAGAGCCGGCGGAACCATCGCTGCGCCTGCTTCTGGACAACATGTCCAAGCGTGCTGCCACGGGCCTGCAAGACGACGCAGGAACCCTGCCCTCGCCCACGGACACCGAGACTGCCGCCGCCTGCGGACGGATCGCAGCCGTCGTGCGGGCATTGGTCGATGCCGGAAAGGTCACGCTGCTGCCGCCCCCGGACGGATGACCTATTCGCCGCGCCTTGCACGGGCGTCGCAAGACGAGCCTAATGCCGCAATGGCGTGGTTCTTCAGGCAAGCGCCAGCCTTTGTATCTGCATCGCATGCGCTGGGCATGCATGGCTCGATACTGACAAGAAAACGGCATTGCCACTGTCGCAGCTTTACGGCAATCCGTCCCTGCTCCGGCTTTGGCGCCCCAAAGCCGCGCGTCAAACCGCAAACCTTGTCACGATCCCGTGGCCGGAAAATCGCGCGGATCTCTCACGATGCGCAGGCGGTATCGGTCGATGCCGACAGGATCGGGCTCTGGCAACCGCGGGAGCGCGACTGGCGGCCAACACCCTCGCGGAGAATGCGACTACAAGCCCTGACGCCCGCAGCCCAGGCATCGGTCCATGCGACACCAGCACAGACCTTTGCCGATGCCGGAGTGACCATGCACGCTTCAGGCGATCATCTACAAGTGCCGCCCCGCCCGAGAGCGGGGGCATCTTGGGGACTGCCGCGGTGCACGGTTCCTGCACACATCCCGAACGTCCCTTCAGACTTCACCCCTTGTGCATCACCGCCGCGCCACTCAGCGCGCCCTCGGCAGCGCCAGAAATTCCGGCTGCATTCGCTTCATCCGTGTCGATATGCATTTCGGTGAAGGCATTTTCTGCCACGCGGATCAGGACCTTGCCGAAGGTCAGCCCGCGTCCGGTCCCCGCGAGCGTGACATTCACACTGTCCCCATCGGCCAGACCAAAGGCACGGGCATCTTCCGGGTTCATGTGGATGTGACACGCCGCCAGGATCAACCCGTCCGTGTCCAACTGCCCTGCCGGGCCGATCACCCGCACATGCGGTGTGCCCTCCAGCGCACCGCTGTCGCGGACCGGTGCATCAATCCCCAGCGCGAATCCGTCCGTGCGCGAAATCTCGATCTGGGTGCGCGGGCGCAATGGGCCGAGGATGGCGACATGCCCAATTTCGCCCTTCGGCCCTTGCAGGCGCACACGCTCGCGCGCTGCCCAGTGCCCCTTCTGGCGCAGGGGCTTGTCAGGGGTCAACTCATACCCCGGCCCGAACAGCACATCGACCGCCGCGCGCGAGAGATGTACATGCCGCGCCGAAACCGCCACGGGTATCCGCAAGCATGCACTGCGGGGCGCGGCAAAGGCACTGGCCACGTCATGCGCGATCATCAATTGCTCGGCAGTTTCGGTCACCAGCACATTCACGCGTGCACCGTAAGCCTGGATCTGCGGCGCGGCGCGCCCTTGCACCGACACTGAAATGTTACGGTCATGGTCCAGCTTCAGCCCCAGGAATTCCAGCCCGTCACAGATGCGTCGCCGCATCGAGGGCGAATTCTCCCCGATTCCGCCTGTAAAGACCAGCACATCCAGTCCCCCCATCGCGGCGGCATAGGCGCCGATATACTTGCGCGCGCGGTACGCATACAGATTGATTGCCAGTTGCGCCTGCGCATCGCCCTCGGCAGCGCGCGCCTCGACATCGCGCATGTCGGACGACCCGGTCAGCCCCTTCAGCCCGCTTTCTTGGTGAAGGGCGTCCTCGATCTCGGGGATGCTCAACCCCATCTGACGCGCCAGATACCCGAACAGCCCCGGATCGACATCGCCCGAGCGCGTTCCCATCACCAGCCCTTCCAGCGGGGTCATGCCCATCGAACTGTCCACACTTTCGGCACGCGCAATCGCGCAGGCGCTGGCGCCGTTTCCCAGATGCAGGCTGACCAGCCGCAGGTCGCGCAGCTTCTGGCCCAGTTCCACGGCCGCACGCTGCGCCACATACTTGTGCGATGTGCCGTGAAAGCCGAAGCGGCGCAGCCCGGCATCGCGCCAGGCCTGCGGCACGGCATAGGTTGTGGCCCGCGCAGGATTGGTGAGATGAAAGCTGGTGTCGAACACCGCCCAATGCGGGGCATCCGGCCAGACCCCGCGCGCAACTTCGATGGCTTCCAGATTGGCGGGGATATGCAGGGGTGCGAGCGGCGACAGCGTGTTGATGGCTGCCACCACATCCGGCGTCAATTCAGCGGCCTGTGTGAACTCCGTACCGCCATGGGCCACACGGTGGCCGATCACATCAATCCCGGTGATGCCCACCTCGGCCAGCGCGTCGGGCACGCCGCGCGTCGCCTGACCAAGGCCCGTATGCGCAACGCGGCGCAGCCTGCTGTCTTTGACCCCGAACCGGTAGTCGCACCCCTCGTTCCCGAACCTGTCAAAACTGCCCTTGAATACATGCACGGCATCACCGAGGGGCGCACCGGGAACGATATCGAAAACCCCGAATTTCAGGGAGGAACTGCCTGCATTGAAGACCAGTATGCGCATTCTGCCTGTCCTTTTTTTCGTCGTGCCCCTTGCTGACGGTTCTGGAACCCATGGGCCTTGATCTGTCACAAAGTCTGCGCTTTTTCCTGCGCTTGTGCATCATGGTGATGACAAATTCAGCAAACTTGCTTGCATTGCGCCGACAGGACCGACAACCTTGCGCACAACCAGACCCGGAGAGGCTCGCATGATCGTCACAAAGACCACCCGCCCGATTGCCGACCAGAAGCCCGGCACATCCGGGCTGCGTAAGACCACAAGCGTCTTTCAGCAACCGCGCTATCTGGAAAACTTTGTCCAGAGCATCTGGAACGGGATCGGTGGGATTCAGGGAAAGACTCTGGTGTTGGGCGGCGATGGCCGATATTTTTGCCAAGAGGCGGCTCAGATCATCCTGAAGATGGCGGCGGCTTCGGGCGCGCGCAAGGTGATCGTGGGCGAGAGCGGGCTGCTGTCCACCCCTGCGGCATCGCATCTGATCCGGTTGCACGGTGCGGATGGCGGCATCATCCTGTCGGCAAGCCACAACCCCGGCGGCATTGACGGCGATTTTGGCGTGAAGTTCAATACGGCCAATGGCGGGCCTGCCCCGGAATCTGTGACTGACGCGATTTTTCGTGCCAGTGAAACCCTGTCCGAGTATCAGACCCTGAACACGCCCGATCTGGACCTTGGCGCATTGGGCACGGTCATGCTGGCGCAAACGGAAATCGTCGTGGTCGATCCGGTCGCGGATTACGCCGCGCTGATGGAGAGCCTGTTCGACTTCGACGCGATTGCCGCGCTGATTGCTGGCGGGTTCCGGCTGTGTTTCGACGCGATGCATGCCGTGACCGGCCCCTATGCGCGCGAAATCCTCGTGCGGCGACTGGGCGCGCCGGAAACAGCGCTGCGCAATGCGACCCCCCTGCCCGACTTTGGCGGCGGCCATCCGGACCCGAACCCGGTCTGGGCGCATGACCTGATGGAGACAATGATGCGCGCGGATGCGCCTGATTTCGGCGCGGCCTCGGATGGAGATGGCGACCGTAACATGATCGTGGGACGCGGGATCTATGTCACACCGTCCGATTCGCTTGCCGTGATTGCCGCGAATGCGCAGCTTGCGCCGGGCTATGCAGACGGGCTGGCGGGCGTCGCGCGCTCGATGCCAAGCTCTGCCGCGCTGGACCGGGTGGCGGCGGCGCGCGGGCTGGAGTGTCATGTGACCCCGACCGGCTGGAAATTCTTTGGCAATCTGCTGGATGCCGGGCGCGCAACGCTCTGCGGCGAGGAATCGGCCGGCACCGGGTCTGACCATATCCGCGAGAAGGACGGGCTCTGGGCCGTGGTGATGTGGCTGAATATCCTGGCCCGGCGGCGCATGTCGGTGGCCGATGTCATGGCAGCGCATTGGCGCGAATTCGGGCGCAACTATTATTCGCGCCATGACTATGAAAATGTTGCAACAGATGCCGCCAATGGCCTGATCACGGATCTGCGCGCACGCTTGGACAAACTGGCGGGAGAAACCCACGGCGCGCTGACAGTGGCCACTGCGGAGGATTTTTCCTATGCCGACCCGGTGGACGGGTCGGTCACACGCAATCAGGGGCTTCAGATCACCTTTGCCGAAGGGGCGCGGCTGGTGTTGCGTCTGTCCGGCACAGGCACGTCGGGGGCGACGTTGCGGGTCTATATGGACTGCTTCGTGCCCGGCCCCGAGGGGTTGGACCGCGATCCACAGCAGGCATTGGCAGACGTGATCCTCGCCTGTGACAGGCTGACAGGGATGAAGGACCGACTGGGGCGCGATGGTCCCGATGTGGTGACGTGACTCTCAGCGCGCGTCCGCATCGGCCGCAAGCATCGCGCTGGCTTCAGCCGCGGCTTCCAGCGCCAGCAGGATCGAGGCGTGACGATTGCGATAGTCGCGCGCTGGCAGCAGCACTTCATACCCGTCGAAAGGCGCGGGCGGAACCGGCCCCTCTTGGACCAGCATGGCGCGCAAGGCATCGCGGGCCGCCGCCAGTTCCTCCACACTGCGCCCGATCACGACCGCACCGAGTATTGCGGCCGACGCCTGCCCAAGCGCGCAGGCCTTCACATCCTGCCCGAACCGGCTCACCCGCCCATCTTCCATATCCAGATCGACGGTCACGCTGGAGCCGCAGAGCGGCGAGCGGCGCTTGACGCTGGCCTGCGGGTCGGACAGGCGGGCAAGATGCGGGATATCGGTCGCCAGCGCGAGGATGCGGGCGGAATAGAGTTTGATCAGGTCGGCATTCTCGGCCATCGCGGGTTTTCCTTGCAGCCACGCCACGGTATACGCGGATATCTGCGACAGGACATAGCCCATGACATTCGATCCGCAAACCCTTCGATATGACGAAAAGGGGCTGATTCCGGCCATCGCGCAGGACCATGCCAGCGGGCAGGTGCTGATGATGGCCTGGATGACCGCCGAGGCCGTCGCTCGGACACTCGAAAGTGGACGCGTGACATACTTTTCCCGCTCGCGGCAGGCCTTCTGGGTGAAGGGCGAAAGCTCGGGCCATGTACAGAAACTGGTGGATTTCCGCGTCGATTGCGACCGGGACTGCCTGCTGGTGCTGGTTGAGCAAACCGGTCCGGCCTGCCATACCATGCGCCAAAGCTGCTTTTATACGGCCATCCGCGACGGCGCGGAAGTCGAACTGATGCAACCACTTACAGACCCAGGCGCGATCTGACCTCTTGCGGGGTCACACCTTCGGCCCGCAACTGCGACAGCGCGCGCGCCGCATCGCGCTTGGCCAGCCGTTTGCCGTCCTCGTCACGAATAAGCTCGTGATGATAATAGCTTGGACGCGGTAATTCCAGCAACGCCTGAAGCAAGACATGCAGGAATGTTGCTGTGAACAGATCTGCGCCGCGCGTCACTTCGGTAATGCCCTGCACGGCATCATCCACCACCACGGACAGATGATAACTTGTGCCCATGTCGCGGCGCGACAGCACAACATCGCCGACCTCGTCCACCAACCGGTCAGGGTCCGGGACATGCACACCGGCACGGCAGGGGCCGTGTTCCGTGAAGGAAAGCCGCGGCAGGCCCCTGACCGCCTTTTGCATGTCAAGGCGCAGCGCATCCTGCGGCCCGGCATCCCGCATGGACCGCCCCCGGCACAGCCCCGGATAGACCGGACCATCCGGACCATGAACCATCGCCCCTTCCTGCGGAGCCGAGAGCGCGGCGCGGATGTCTGCGCGACGGCATCGGCAGGGATAGACAAACCCCAGTGACACCAGTTTCTGCAGCGCCTGCCGATAGGCAGCCATACGGTCCGACTGGCGCATCACCGGCACAGGCCATGACAGGCCCAGCCACTGCAGATCCTCATAGATCAGGGTTTCGAATTCGGGGCGGCTGCGGGTCTGGTCGATATCCTCGATGCGCAGCAGAAACT
>SLQN01000380.1 GCA_007131465.1 Paracoccaceae bacterium | reverse complement strand
GGGCGGCACGCGCAATATCTCTGGCAACAACCACATGCACCGCATTCTGGAAGAGGAACTCGCCGATCTGCATGCCAAGGAATCCGCCCTTCTGTTCACCTCGGGGTATGTGTCGAACTGGGCCGCCCTGTCCACACTGGGCGCAAAAATCCCCAACGCCGTAATTCTGTCGGATGAGAAAAACCACGCCAGCATGATCGAAGGCATCCGCCATTCGCGCGCCGACAAGGTGCTGTGGAAACACAATGACTGGCGCGATCTGGACCGCAAGCTGAAAGCCGTGGGTGACCGGCCCAAGATCGTGGCGTTTGAATCGGTCTATTCCATGGATGGCGACATCTGCCCGATGCGCGAGATCATCGAGGTGGCCGAGGCGCATGGCGCGCTGACCTATCTGGACGAAGTGCACGCCGTGGGCATGTATGGCGCGCGGGGGGGCGGCATTTCCGAGGAGCGCGGACTGGCGCACCGGATCTCGCTGATCGAGGGCACGCTGGGCAAGGCGTTCGGTGTCATGGGTGGCTATATAACCGGCTCGCACCCGCTATGCGACTTCATCCGCTCTTTCGCGTCGGGCTTCATCTTCACCACGGCGCTGCCTCCGGCGATCGCCGCAGCGGCAACGGCCTCGGTCCGGCATCTCAAGCAATCCGACACCGAACGCATGGCCCAGCGCGACCGGGTCGCGCGTCTGCGCAAGAAACTCGACGCGCAGGGCATTCCGCATATGGCAAATGAAAGCCATATCATCCCGGTCATGATCGGCGATCCGGTGAAATGCAAGATGCTGTCGGATATCCTGATGCAGGAGTGGGGCGTCTACGTGCAGCCCATCAACTACCCGACAGTCCCCAAAGGCACTGAGCGTCTGCGCATCACACCCGGTCCGCTGCATTCCGATGCTGATATTGACCACCTTGTAAACGCGCTGGGATCCTTGTGGAAGCAATGCGCGATTGCGCATGCAGTCGCGTGAACATGACTTGACTTGAAGGCGCATCGTCGCAGATGGTGGCGCAACAATCGCATCTTGGAGGAAAGACAACATGGATTTCAGACTTGGCGCTGCAGCGGCAGCTCTTACCCTGTCGCTCACATCTGGCGCGGCCCTTGCGGGCGACATCGAGTCGGGCGCAAGCGCGTTCCAGAGCCAGTGCCAGAACTGCCACAATGTGATGAATGAAGAGGGCGACGTGCTGGCCGGGCGTCCGAACGTCCGCACTGGGCCGAACCTTTACGGAATCATCGGTCGTCAGGCCGGAATCGAGGAATTCCGCTATGGCGCGTCCCTGGTCGAGGCCGGGGAAGAAGGGCTTGTCTGGGACGAGGAAGAGATGGTGGCCTACCTTCTCGACCCGCAGGGCTATCTGCGCGAAAGACTTGATAGCAACCGCGCGCGCAGCCAGATGTCGTTCCGCGTGCGCGATGAGGCCACGGCGCGCGATGTGATCGCCTTCCTGGCGCAATTCGGTGCGCCTGCAGAAGACGAGGCCGAAGACGGTGCAGATGAGGATGAAAACAGCGAAGGCTGATCTACCACAAGGAAGCCGATAATGCGCGGAACCCGGCAAGGCCCCTCGGCCTTGCCGGGTTTTTCAACCAGCCGCGCCGCGAAGGGCTGCTTGCCCTCGGGGCGAAGACATGTCACAAAAAAGACGAAAAACGCCGGAGCCAAGTGACATGACCCAAGCGCCCGTAACCTACGCGCGACAGGGCGAGATTGCTCTGATCTGCATTGACAACCCGCCGGTCAATGCCATCGGCCACCCCGTGCGCGCCGGACTTGTCGTGGCGCTGGATCAGTTCGCGGCAGACCCTGCGGCGCGTCTGGGGGTTCTGTATTGCGCCGGGCGCAGTTTTATCGCCGGAGCCGATATCCGCGAATTCGGCGCACCGCCGCGCGCGCCATTCCTGCCTGATGTGATTGCGCAACTGGAGGCGCTGGACAAACCCGTTCTGGCCGTGCTGCATGGCACGGCACTTGGTGGCGGGCTGGAACTGGCGCTGGGGGCGCATTACCGGCTGGGCCTGCCGGGGGTAAAGCTGGGCCTGCCCGAAACAACGCTGGGCATCATCCCTGGTGCAGGTGGCACCCAGCGTCTGCCACGCCTGACCGGCCTGCACCCTGCGCTGGAAATCATGACCTCGGCGCGACAAGTGGCGGCGGATGAGGCCCTTGCGCTGGGCATTCTGGACGCGCTCGCGCCCGGCACGGATCCGCGCGCCGCAGGTCTGGAGATGGGCGGCCGCCTGCTTGCGCAGGATGCCGGCCCGCGCCGCGTCAGCGCCATGCCAGCGCCCGAGATTGACCCGGAGGCGTTGCGAAATCTGCGCGCCAGCGTGGCTGCAAGATTCAAGGGCCAGATTGCGCAAATGACAGCCATCGACGTAACCGTGAGCGGGGCGGGCCTGCCATTTGCCGACGGGATTCACCTGGAGCGCGCGGCGTTTCTGCGCCTTGTGGACAGCCCGCAACGCGCAGCCCTTGTCCATGCGTTCCTTGCCGAACGCAAGGTCGCGCATCTGCCCGACCTGCAAGGCGTCTCCCCGCGCGCCGTCGAGCAGATCGGCGTTATCGGCGGCGGACGCATGGGCAGCGGCATTGCCGTCGCAGCCCTGCTGGCGGGGCTGGATGTGACGCTGCTGGAACGCGATACGGCCAGCGCCGCCGCTGCGCAGGCCAGCGTCGCACAAACACTGGAAGACAGCGTACGGCGCGGCAAGCTGACCGGGGACGCCCGCGCGCGCATCCTGTCGGACCAGTTCCGCACGACCAATGATTATGCGGCCCTGTCAGACTGCGATCTCGTCATCGAGGCCGTGTTCGAGGACATGGACACCAAGCGCGCTGTCTTTACCCAACTTGACCAGCATTGCAAACCCGGCGCGGTTCTGGCCACCAACACCTCCTATCTGGATATCGCACAGATTGCCGCTGTCACCCGCCGCCCGGCCGATGTGCTGGGGCTGCATTTCTTCTCACCCGCCCATGTGATGCGGTTGCTGGAAATCGTCGTGCCCGAAGGCGCAGCACCTGATGCCGTGGCGACAGGCTTCGTACTGGGCAAACGCCTGCGCAAAGTGTCCGTGCGCGCTGGGGTCTGTGATGGGTTCATCGGTAACCGCATCCTGCAAGCCTGTCGCGCGGCTGCGGACCACATCGTGCTGATGGGTGCGAACCCGTACGAAGTTGACCGCGCCATCACCGATTTCGGCTTCCCGATGGGGCCCTATGCGGTGCAGGATCTGGCCGGGCTGGATATCGGGTTCTTCACCCGCCAGCGCAAGGCCGCGACCCGCGACCCGCGCGAGGTCGTGGCCCGCTGGGGGGACGTGCTGCATGCGCGCGGCTGGCTCGGACGCAAGACCGGGCAGGGCTATTACCTCTATGACGGGCCCAAACCGCGCCCCAACCCGGAGGTCGAGGCGATCATTGCGCGCGAACGCGCCGCGCGCAGGATCAGCCCCCGTGATTTCGCGCCGGACGAAATCATCGCCCGTTACATGGCCGCACTCGTGAACGAGGCTGCCCGTGTGGTCGGCGAGGGCATTGCCATGCGGCCACTGGATGTGGATGTGACCCTGCTGCACGGCTATGGCTTCCCGCGCTGGCGTGGCGGGCCGCTGCACTGGGCCGATGCGCAGGGTTTGCCCGTATTGCTCCACCAAATTTCGGGCTTCGCGCGGGAAGATGCGTATTTCTGGCAGCCCGCCCCTCTGTTAGCGGACCTCGCAGCAAGAGGCACAAGTTTCGCATCTCTGAACGATCCGGGTTAAGCGCCGAGAGATTGCCTCCCGCAGCACTATTCCGCCGCCACCCGCCCCTGCGCCAATAGCGGCGCAAGATAACACCCGGTATGGCTGGCCTCGACCTTGGCCACATCCTCGGGCGTGCCCACGGCCACGATCTGCCCACCACCATCGCCGCCTTCAGGGCCGATATCAATGATCCAGTCGGCTGTCTTCACCACATCCAGATTATGTTCGATCACGACCACCGTATTGCCCTGCTCGACCAGTTCGTGCAACACTTCCAGAAGCTTGCGGACATCCTCGAAATGCAGCCCGGTGGTGGGTTCGTCCAGAATATAGAGCGTCCGGCCCGTTGAGCGCCGCGCCAGTTCCTTCGACAGCTTCACACGCTGCGCCTCGCCCCCCGATAGCGTGGTCGCCTGCTGGCCGACCTTGATATACCCCAGCCCCACCCGCATCAGCGCATCCATCTTCTCCCGGATGGACGGCACAGCCGTAAAGAAGCCCTGCGCCTCTTCCACGGTCATGTCCAGCACATCCGCGATGGACTTGCCCTTGAACAGCACTTCCAGCGTTTCGCGGTTATAGCGTTTGCCCTTGCAGGTCTCGCAAGTGACATAGACATCGGGCAGGAAATTCATCTCGATCTTCAGGACCCCGTCACCCTGACAGGCCTCGCACCGCCCGCCCTTCACGTTGAAGGAAAACCGCCCCGGTTTGTAGCCCCGTGCGCGCGATTCCGGCAGACCGGCGAACCAGTCGCGGATCGGCCCGAATGCGCCCGTATACGTGGCCGGGTTGGACCGGGGCGTGCGCCCGATGGGGCGCTGGTCGATGTCGATGACCTTGTCCAGCAATTCCAGCCCCTTGATCGTCTCGCAGGGCGCGGGTGTCTGGCGCGCGCCATTCAGCCGCATCGAGGCTGTCTTGAAGAGCGTCTCGATCGTCAATGTAGACTTGCCCCCGCCCGACACGCCCGTCACGCAGACAAACTTGCCCAGCGGAAACTCTGCCGTGACGTCGCGCAGGTTGTTGCCGCTAGCTTTCACGACCTTGACCTTCTTGCCATTGCCCTTGCGCCGGGTTTTCGGCACAGGGATCGCGCGCGTCCCGCTCAGGTATTGCCCGGTCAGGCTGGCCGGATCGGCCATGATCTCGGCCGGCGTGCCCTGCGCCACGATCTGGCCCCCATGCACGCCCGCCCCCGGCCCGATATCCAGCACGAAATCCGCGGTCCGGATCGCTTCCTCGTCATGCTCGACCACAATCACGGTATTGCCCTGGTCGCGCAGGTTGCGCAGCGTGGTCAGAAGGCGGTCATTGTCGCGCTGGTGCAGCCCGATACTCGGTTCATCCAACACATACAGCACGCCCGTCAGCCCGCTGCCGATCTGGCTGGCCAGCCGGATGCGCTGGCTTTCCCCGCCCGAAAGCGTGCCCGCATGCCGCCCAAGGGTCAGGTAATCCAGCCCCACATTGACCAGAAACCCCAACCGTTCACGGATTTCCTTAAGGATGGCGCGGGCAATCTCGTTCTTCTGCTTGCTCAGCGACTCCGGCACACCTTCGACCCAGGCGTACGCCTCGCGGATGGACATTTCCGTGACTTGCCCGACATGCAGGCCGCCGATCTTGACCGCCAGCGCTTCGGGCTTCAGCCGATGCCCGCCGCAGGTGCCACAGGCACGCTGGTTCTGATAGCGCTCGAACTCCTCACGAATCCAGGCGCTGTCGGTTTCGCGATAGCGCCGCTCCATATTCGGGATCACGCCTTCGAAGGCCCGCGTCACATTATAGACGCGCCCGCCCTCGTCATAGCGAAATGGCAATTCCTCGCCACCCGACCCGTGCAGAAAGACTTGCTGTACATGCGCGGGAAGGTCTTTCCACGGGGTTCTGACATTGAATTCGTAATGTTTCGCCAGCGATTCGATGGTTTGCAGGAAATAGGGCGACTTACCCTTGCGCCAGGGCGCAATCGCACCGTCGGCCAGCCGCAATGCATGGTCGGGCACGACCAGACGTTCGTCAAAGAACAATTCCACCCCCAACCCGTCACAGACCGGACAGGCCCCCGAGGGCGCATTGAAGGAAAACAGACGCGGTTCGATCTCGGAAATGGTGAAGCCACTGACCGGACAGGCAAACTTCTCGCTGAAGGTGATCCGTTCGGCCTCATCGCTCGCCAGTTCCAGCACTGCGATGCCATCGGCCAGATCCAGCGCCGTGCGCAGACTGTCCGCCAGCCGCGTCTCGATGCCTTCGCGCACGACCAGACGATCCACGACAACATCAATGTCATGGCGGAATTTCTTGTCGAGGCTGGGCGGTTCGTCCAGCTCATGGAACTGCCCGTCCACCTTCACCCGCTGGAAGCCCTGCTTGCGCAGGTCCAGAAATTCCTTGCGGTATTCGCCCTTGCGGTCGCGCACGATGGGGGCCATCAGATAGGCGCGTGTCCCCTTCTCGAAGACCATGATCCGGTCTACCATGTCCTGCACCTGCTGCGCCTCTATCGGCTGGCCGGTGGCCGGGCTGTAGGGCGTGCCCGCGCGGGCAAACAGCAGGCGCATATAGTCATAAATCTCGGTCACAGTGCCGACGGTCGAGCGCGGGTTCTTGCTGGTGGTCTTCTGCTCGATGGAGATCGCAGGCGAGAGGCCAGAGATATGGTCCATGTCGGGCTTCTGCATCATGTCCAGAAACTGGCGCGCATAGGCCGAAAGGCTTTCGACATAGCGACGCTGGCCTTCGGCATAGATCGTGTCAAAGGCAAGGCTGGATTTACCCGACCCCGACAGGCCCGTGATCACCACCAGCTTGTCGCGGGGCAGGCTGACATCGATATTCTTCAGGTTATGCTCGCGCGCGCCGCGCACTTCGATGAACTTCTGCTCGGCCATCCGGACCCCCAAGGCTGATGGGTTGCAACATAGTCCGCGGCTGCCGACTCTCCAAGCGAAATGCAAGAACATTCGGCGAACAATCGCGCTTCGCCTGCATCTTGGCAAAAATGGCTCGAAAACCGGAACGCCCTGCCGCAAGGCAGGGCGTGACATATGGACTTGCGGCGCAGCCGCTCGATTTGGTCAGACCTCAGAAATGGATCGCGCGGCCATAGGCGTCCAGCACCGATTCGTGCATCATCTCGCTCAGGGTCGGATGCGGGAATACCGTGTTCATCAGGTCTTCTTCCGTCGTTTCCAGCGTGCGGCCCACGACATAGCCCTGAATCAACTCGGTCACTTCGGCACCCACCATATGCGCGCCCAGAAGCTCGCCGGTTTTGGCGTCGAAAACCGTCTTTATCATGCCTTCCGGTTCGCCCAGCGCAATCGCCTTGCCGTTACCGATGAACGGGAAGCGACCGACCTTGATCTCGTGCCCCGCCTCTTTCGCCTTGGCCTCGGTCAGGCCGACGCTGGCCACTTGCGGGTGGCAATAGGTGCAGCCGGCAATTGCGGCCGGGTCCACCGCATGCGGATGCCCGCCCGCGATAAGCTCGGCCACCATCACGCCCTCATGGCTGGCCTTGTGCGCCAGCCACGGCCCGTTGGTCGCGTCGCCGATCACATACAGCCCCTCGACGCCAGTGCGGCAATATGCGTCCGTCACCACGAAGGACCGGTCGATCTTCACGCCCAGATCCTCCAGCCCCAGCCCTTCGGTATTCGCCACGATCCCGACCGCAGAAATGACCGTGTCAAACTCCATCTTCTCAATCTTGCCGTCGCGTTCGATATGCGCAGTGACCTTCGGGCTGGCGCGGTCCAGTTTCTTGACCATCGCCCTGGAAATGATCTTCATGCCCTGCTTTTCGAAAGACTTCTGCGCAAAGGCGCTGATCTCGGCATCTTCCACCGGCAGGATGCGGTCCAGAACCTCGACCACGGTCACATCCGCGCCCAGCGTGTTGAAGAAACTCGCAAATTCGATCCCGATTGCGCCCGATCCGATCACCAGCAGCTTCTTGGGCATGCGTTTGGGCTGCAATGCGTGCTTGTAGGTCCAGACCAGATCGCCATCGGCCTCCAGCCCCGGCAATTCGCGGGCGCGCGCGCCGGTCGCCAGAACGATGTT
>SLQN01000105.1 GCA_007131465.1 Paracoccaceae bacterium | reverse complement strand
CCCTTCACCTTCTGCACGGCGATCGGCTGCATTGCGCGCGTAGGCTTCACGGCCGAGGAAGTGGATGCCTTCCGCCGAGGCGCGCGGGCGACATGGACACTCGTGCCGGTTGCCGCGCCAGACCAGACTGTCGATCTGGACATGTCGCTGATCGGGTTCACGGCGGCCTTCGCTGAATTGACCGAGCAACTGGAAAACTGATCCGCGTTGCCGTCATCTGCATGCGCACCCCGGCACAAGGCCGGGGCTGCGCAGTCTCTGCGTTACGCGGGCAGCACGCAGATCGCAGACCCGGTCGGCGTATCAGCGCATCGTCTGTCGTGCGCGACCGATACCACGACCACAAGCTTCGTCATGCGGCCCCGAACCCCGCGACCGGATCCTCCGCCCGTGCAACCCGCAGGGCAGCCTGCCGTGCGAATCGGGCCGTCAGCGCCTTCCGTCTGGCCCCGGCCAATCGATGCTCGGCAGGCATGCGCACGATCTCGGCGCCAAACCCGTCGCACAGGATTACCCCGCTTGCCCGGGGCAAGATATCCACTGGAAAGGCGGCGTCCACGGCCCAGAAGAACCTGTCACACCAGCCGAGGTAATTCTGCCACTTGTGATCGGTCTGATAGTCACGACGGCCGGATTTGCATTCGATCACCCAAAGCTCGTCCGTCGGGCCCAGCGCCATCACATCGACGCGCAGGCCGCGCGCGGGGGTGACTTCCGTCAACGGCGCGAAATCCAGCGTCACGAGGTATCGGCACACACCGCGGGCAAGGCGCGGGCCGGGGGCAATCGGGGCGAGGGCCGGGCTGTCTGCATTCATGCCGAAACGATGAACGTTTCATGAACATCTGTCAATCCCCGGAAGCCGCTTGAAAGCGACGCAAAGCCACCTTATGTCAAGTCTTGGCAGGTTCTGCTCTTCACGTGTGTGGCCCTTTTCCAGTGGCCGATAAGCATGTCCGAGGGAGCTGGCTCTGGCAGGGTCCTGGCCTTGCTATCTGGTGCCCACCTGATTTTTTCAGGCTCTCGGGAAATTCACGCCGCCACGGTCGCTGCGGGCCTGCCGCCCATCCCGACCCGCCGATATGCGGATCGGTATGAGCCGTGTGTCATAAATCGGCATGCCGCGATCATCATCGTCATCATCATCGTCATCCTCATAGCCCATGCGCATGATCCGGATCGCGAACTGAACCCCTGCGAATAAAAGCCCGTTGAAGAAAAAGATCAGGAACAGTCCCAACAGCCCATCGCTGGACCCGAAGATCAAACGCTGAAGGTTGGCGATATTGAAATAGATCAGGATTGTGGTGAAGACCGCAGACAGGCCGAACCCGATCAGAACCTGCTGTATATAAAGCTTAACGAGCTTTGGCATCGGCACCAACTCCATTTGTATGTGCATGATATAAGGCTCTTTCGGCGTGATACAAGCAAAGACCGCATGAACCGGCGGGCAGGCGCGCGATCTGGCCTCGCCCCTGCGGCTGCTTCAGCAGGCTTGAGGACGGGGCGCGTACGACTGGCGCTGATCGCCCGTGTTACCTTTTCCACGGGCTAGGGCGAAAGCGACTCTTGCGGCCGGCGGGCGGGATATCGGTTTTCACGAAGCGATATTGTGCCTCGGCATGCGGGGGATGGCCATCGCAGCGCTTCCAGTAGTCGCGCCCGCCCATCCGCTGCAACAACGGCAGGCAGAGCAGAACACCGGCAATGAACCCGCCTGCATGCGCCCAATAGGCGACCCCCCCGGCGTCAGCCGGGGTGCTGAGACCACCGAAAACCTGAAACACGAACCAGCTTCCCAAGACCACCCAGGCTGGGATCGGGATGATGCGGAAGATGATGAACAGGAACAGAAACATATCCACACGCGCCCGGGGAAAGAACAGCACATATCCGCCCAGTACCCCGGCAATCGCACCGGACGCGCCCACCATCGGAATCATGGAGTGCGGCTCTGTCGCGTATTGCAGCCCGGCCGCCACCAACCCGCAGACAAGGTAAAAGGCCAGAAATTTCCAGTGTCCCCAGACCTCTTCCATATTGTCGCCGAATATCCACAAAAACAGCATGTTCGCGCCCAGATGCATCAGGTCGCCATGGAGAAACTGATGCGAGATCAGCGTTGCATAGCCTTCGCCATAACTCAGCCGCGCGGGCAGCATCCCCCATTCGCGGAAAAACCGCATCAGCGCATAGTCATCCTGAAACAGTGGATAATAGAGTGCGAAGATAACCACATTCGCCGCCAGCAGGGCGTAGGTCACATAGGGGCGCTTGCTGGACGGGTTATGGTCGCGGATCGGAATGAGCATCGCAGTGCACGCCCTTGACAGATTTGCGGCGCCCAGAAAAGTCTGGACGCCGCAGGTCAGGTTGGTCGCCCGTCAGAAACAGACACCTAGTCGGCGGTCAGCAGCGGCGGTTTGTTTCCGGTGATGCGCTTTGCATCAGGCCCGTCCATGCTGAGAACCAGTTCACCGTCGCGCATATGGACCCGCACGACGCCGCCCTTCGCCAGCTTGCCGAACAGCAATTCCTCGGCCAGCGGCTTCTTGATGTGTTCCTGGATCACGCGGGCCAACGGGCGAGCGCCCATCTTGTCGTCATAGCCTTTTTCGGCCAGCCATGCGGCTGCATCCGGGGTAAGTTCGATGGTCACGTTGCGATCCATCAGTTGCGCTTCGAGTTGCAGCACGAATTTCTCGACCACCTGCATGATCACCGATTTCGGCAGCGGCTGGAAGCTGATGACCGCATCCAGACGGTTGCGGAATTCGGGCGTGAATGTCCGCTCGATCGCGGCCGTATCCTCGCCCTCGCGCCGGTTGCGGCCAAACCCGATGGCGGCTTTCGCCTGTTCGGCAGCGCCTGCGTTCGAGGTCATGATCAGGATCACGTTGCGGAAATTCACGGTCCGGCCATTATGGTCGGTCAACTGGCCGTGATCCATCACCTGCAACAGGATGTTATAGACATCCGGGTGCGCCTTCTCGATCTCATCCAGCAGCAGCACGCAATGCGGGTGCTGGTCCACGCCATCGGTCAGCAGTCCGCCCTGATCGAACCCGACATAGCCCGGCGGCGCGCCGATCAGCCGCGAGACTGCGTGTTTCTCCATGTATTCCGACATGTCGAACCGCAGCAGTTCCACGCCCAGCGAGTCGGCGAGTTGCTTGGCCACCTCGGTCTTGCCGACCCCGGTCGGGCCCGCGAAAAGGTAGTTGCCGATGGGCTTTTCCGGCTCGCGCAAGCCGGCGCGGGCCAGTTTGATGGCAGAGGCCAGCGCGCCG
Source organism: Paracoccaceae bacterium (assembly GCA_007131465.1). Taxonomy (GTDB): domain Bacteria; phylum Pseudomonadota; class Alphaproteobacteria; order Rhodobacterales; family Rhodobacteraceae; genus Roseinatronobacter. The sequence continues at coordinate 4,647 of SLQN01000105.1, read as the reverse complement.
ATGGCCGCATCCTGACCGAAAACGACGCGCTTGAGCGCACCTTCGAGGTCGCGCAGCATTTCCGAATCGTCCTTCGAGACGTTTTTCGGCGGAATACGGGCGATCTTGGCCACGACCGCTTCGATCTCTTTCGGGCTGATCGTCTTGCGCCGCTTGGATTCGGGCAACAAGTGCTGCGCCGCACCCGCCTCGTCAATCACGTCGATAGCCTTGTCGGGCAGTTTGCGATCATTGATGTAGCGCGCCGACAGTTCCACGGCAGTCTTGATCGCGTCATTCGTGTAGCGAATGTCGTGATGCGCCTCGAAATAGGGTTTCAGCCCCATCAGGATCTTGATCGAATCCTCGACCGTCGGTTCCACCACATCAATTTTCTGGAACCGCCGCGACAGGGCGCGGTCCTTCTCGAAGTGCTGGCGGAATTCCTTGTAGGTGGTCGAGCCCATGCAGCGCAACTTGCCACCCTGCAACGCAGGCTTGAGCAGGTTCGAGGCATCCATCGCCCCGCCCGAGGTCGCACCGGCCCCGATGACGGTGTGAATCTCATCGATGAACAACACGGAATCGGGGTGATCTTCGAGTTCCTGCACGACCGATTTCAGGCGTTCCTCAAAATCACCGCGATAGCGGGTTCCAGCCAGAAGCGCGCCCATATCGAGCGAAAAGATGGTCGAATTCGCAAGGATTTCCGGCGTGTCGCCTTCGACGATCTTCTTGGCCAGCCCTTCGGCGATGGCCGTCTTGCCGACCCCGGGATCGCCTACCAGAAGCGGGTTATTCTTGCGCCTGCGGCACAGCACCTGGATGCAGCGCTCCACCTCGGCGGCGCGCCCGATCAGGGGGTCAACCTCGCCCTTCAGCGCCTTTGCGTTGAGATCGACGCAATATTTGCCCAGTGCGGTTTCCTTGGACTTCTCTTCGCCCTTGCTGGCCTGTTCGGCCTGATCTTCCTCCGCGCCGGTGACAGGGCGGGATTCGGAATATTGTGCGTTCTTGGCCACGCCATGCGCGATGAAATTCACCGCGTCATACCGGGTCATGTCCTGTTCCTGCAGGAAATAGGCCGCGTTCGATTCGCGTTCCGCGAAGATGGCGACCAGCACATTCGCGCCTGTGACCTCGTTCCGGCCAGAGCTTTGGACATGGATCGCGGCGCGTTGGATCACCCGCTGGAACGCGGCGGTGGGCACGGCTTCTGACCCTTCGATATCAGTCACAAGCGACGCGAGTTCATCTTCGACAAACTCGTTCAGCGTCTTGCGCAGCTCGTCCAGATCGACATTGCAGGCCAGCATCACGCGGTTGGCATCAGGCTCGTCAATCAGCGACAGCAGCAGATGTTCCAGCGTGGCGAATTCGTGCCGACGGGAATTGGCCAGCGCCAGCGCCCCGTGGATAGACTGTTCGAGAGTTGTTGAAAAACTTGGCACGTCAGACGCTCCTGTTTTTTGCTGGTCGTCGGCTCTCCGGCGTCCAGTATCGCCTCATAGTCTTAAACTTCGGTTTTATTCGCCCCGCTTCAAGGTCTTTTTTTTCAACTTTGCAGGATAGAGACGAAACTGGCAAGAAAACTTAGCCGATGCCCGCCACATGATCACTCAGAACCGGTCTTTCTGTGCGCGCAAATGGGCGAAGACGTCAACATCGGGGGCGTCTTCGAGCCCATGCGTAGTTTTCATATAGGGCATCCCCGCCCGCAAGAAAGGATTTGTGGCTTTCTCCAGCGCAAGGCTTGCCACGGCCATCGGACGCCCGGCGGCGCGATCCTGTGCCATCTGGGCGATGCGGGCGTGCAGTTCTGCATTGTCGGGATCGACGCTTTCGGCAAAGGCGGTATTGGCGGCGCTGTAGTCATGGCCCGAACAGATTTGAGTGTCATCGGGCAGCGCCATCAGCTTGCACAGGCTGTCCCACATCTGCGCGGGCGTGCCTTCGAACAGGCGCCCGCAGCCGCAAACCATCAGGCTGTCGGCCGTGAAGGCCAGCCGCGATTGCGGGAAATGAAAGGCGATATGGCCGACCGTATGGCCGGGAACCTCCAGCACATGCCCGGTCTCGGACCCGATCGCGACAGTATCGCCCTCGGCCAGAGAATGTTCCAGCGGTGGCAGCCGGTGGGCATCAGCGCGCGCCCCCCAGATCGCCGCACCTGTATCTTCGCGCAGCCGCATGACCCCGGCGATATGATCGTCATGGTGATGAGTGATCAGGATATCGCTGAGCGCCCAGCCGGTCTGCGCAAGCATGTCATGCACAGGGGCCACGTCGGGAACATCGACAACGGCAGTGCGCCCGGTTTCGGGGTCGTGCAACAGATAGGCATAATTGTCGCGCAGACAGGGAATGGCCCGCATCTTCAATGGCATGGGTGTTTTCCTTGCAATTTCGTCCGGTTCAGGCAGTGTGGGCCATCGGGGCACGCAAGGCAACCACCAGACTGAAGGCGAGTTCATGCATCAGGATGTCTGCTTTCTGCGCGAGTTCTATTACACCACGCAGCTTGGCCGGGCCGCACAGAAGGCGATGCGCGACCAGTTGCGCGCCTGCTGGCCGTCGGGCGCGGGCCTGTCGATTGCGGGGTTCGGCTTTGCTGCACCGCTGATGCGCCCGTTCCTGCCCGAGGCGCGGCGTCTGATGACCTTGATGCCCGCACAGCAAGGCGTGATGCACTGGCCCGCCGAGGCGGCAAATCATTCGGTGCTGGTGCAGGAAACCGCATGGCCACTGGCCTCGGACAGTCTGGACCGGCTGGTCATGCTGCACGGGCTGGAAACATCCGAGCGCCCGGCCGCCGTGATGGAAGAGGCAGCGCGCGTTCTGAAAGTGGGGGCGAAGGCGGTCGTGATCGTGCCCAACCGCTCGGGGCTGTGGGCGCGCCGGGATGGGACGCCCTTTGCACTGGGACAGCCCTATTCGCTGGGGCAGGTCGAAACCCTGCTTCGCGAACACGGGTTCGAAGTCGGCGGCCATTCGGCGGCGCTGTTCTTTCCGCCGCGTGATCGGGGCGGGTGGCTGCGTTGGGCAATGATGCTGGAAGGGATGGGCAAGAAACTGTCGCGTTATCACGCGGGCGGGGTGCTGCTGGTCGAGGCGACGCGGCGGCCCGATGCGCCCCGGCCCTCGGGGCTGGGCGCAAGCGAAAGACGCCCGCTGCGCATCCTCGACCCGGTGCGCGCCGGCGGCACGCGCCCGGCCTGGCGGCAAGGCGGTGGCAGCGTGCCGATCGCAGCTGCAGGGCCCCCCATGTCGCACGTCATCCCGGCCCTGCGCAAGGCCACACAGGGGCAGGGGAATCATCTGTTCATGGGGTCTCCCGGCACGGCGATTGCTCGATGACCGAGCCTTGAGCACCGCCAATCGCCGCGCCTTGTGGCGCATTGTCGCAGCAGGCTCCCTAATTATCTTGGCCTTTCTGACAAACCGCTGGCCTTGACTGTTGCAGCATCAAAAACCCTCTGCTAAACCCGCGCCGATTTCATATGCCGCGTCTGAAACAGCATTCATGGCGCCAGTCCGACGCGAGGCCTGGCACAAACAGATGGAAGGGTGGACGTGTCCGAACCAGCTTCGATCTCCTCTGGCATTGCAAAACGCTATGCCACGGCTGTCTTTGAACTTGCCAAAGAGTCCAAATCTCTCAAATCTCTGGAAGCCGATGTTGACGCGCTGGAAGGCGCGCTGACCGAAAGTGCCGACCTGCGCACTCTGATCACCTCGCCGGTTTATTCGCGCGATCAGGTGGCACGGGCCATCACGGCGGTGGCTGCGAAGATGGACCTGTCACAGATCGTGGCGGGGACACTGGGGGTCATGGCAACCAAGCGCCGCCTCTTTGCGCTGCCGCAAGTGCTGAGCGCGCTGCGCGCGCTGATCGCAGCCGAAAAGGGCGAAGTGACCGCCGAGGTTACCTCGGCGCAGCCGCTGTCCAACGATCAGGAAGCCGACCTGGTGAAAGTGCTCAAGGCGCGAGTCGGCAAGGACATCAAACTCAAGCTGACCGTCGATGAAAGCCTCATCGGCGGTCTTGTCATCAAGGTGGGCTCGCAAATGATCGACACGTCGATCCGCGCGCAGCTCGCAGCCCTCAGGAACAGTATGAAAGAGGTCGGATAAATGGGTATCCAAGCAGCTGAGATTTCTGCGATCCTCAAGGAGCAGATCAAGAACTTCGGCAAGGATGTTGAAGTCGCAGAAGTCGGCCGCGTGCTGTCTGTCGGCGACGGGATTGCGCGTGTTCACGGGCTGGACAATGTCCAGGCTGGCGAGATGGTCGAATTTCCCGGCGGCGTTCGGGGCATGGCGCTGAACCTTGAAGCCGACAATGTGGGCATCGTGATCTTCGGCGATGACCGGGGCATCAAGGAAGGCGACACGGTCAAGCGCACCAAGTCCATCGTGGACGTCCCGGTGGGCGACGAATTGCTGGGCCGTGTTGTGGATGGTCTGGGCAACCCCATCGACGGCAAGGGCGAGATCAAGACATCGAAGCGCTCGGTCGCAGACGTGAAAGCCCCCGGCATCATTCCGCGCAAATCGGTGCATGAACCGATGGCGACGGGCCTGAAATCGGTGGATGCGATGATCCCGATTGGCCGTGGCCAGCGCGAATTGATCATTGGCGACCGCCAGACCGGCAAGACGGCCGTG
>SLQN01000572.1 GCA_007131465.1 Paracoccaceae bacterium | reverse complement strand
TTGGTTTACCCTTCCAATTCGATCAACAGGTCTTTCGCTTCGATCTGGGTGCCGGGCTGCACATGCACCGCTTTCACTGTCGCGTCCCGGTCAGCATGAAGGCCCGTTTCCATCTTCATCGCTTCGATCGTCAGCAGCAGATCCCCCGGCTTCACCTTCGTTCCGACACTGACCGCCACCGAGGCGACAGACCCCGGCATCGGCGCGCCGACATGATCGGAATTGCCCGGCTCGGCCTTCATCCGCTGGGCGGTCTTGGCCTTCACCTCGCGGTTGGGCACGCGGATCGTGCGGGGCTGGCCGTTCAGTTCGAAAAACACTTTCACATCGCCATCATCCGCCGTCTCGCCCACAGTGATCAGCCGGATCTCCAGGGTCTTGCCGGGGTCGATTTCCGCCGAAATCTCCTCGCCCGGTTCCATCCCGTAGAAAAAGGTCCGCGTGGGCAGCGTGCGCACGGGTCCATAGCTGCGATGGCGGCCCATGTAATCCAGATAGACCTTGGGATACATCAGATAGCCGTTCAGATCCTCGTCATCGATATTGTAGCCATCCAGATCGGCGATCAGCTTTTCGCGCTCGGCTTCCAGATCGACCGGTGGCAGGTGCTTTCCGGGCCGGTCGCTCAGCGGCGTGTCGTCCTTGAGGACCTTGCGCAAGATTGCCGCAGGCCATCCACCGGGGGGCTGGCCCAGATTGCCGCGCAGCATGTCGATGACGGAATCGGGGAAGCTGACATCGCGGTCGGGGTTCTCGACATCGGCGCGCGTCAGCCCCTGGCTGACCATCATCAGCGCCATGTCGCCCACCACCTTGGACGAAGGCGTGACCTTCACGATATCGCCGAACATCATGTTCACATCGGCATAGGTGCGCGCGATTTCCGGCCAGCGGTCTTCCAGCCCCATGGATCGCGCCTGTGCCTTGAGGTTGGTGAACTGCCCGCCCGGCATTTCGTGCAGATAGACCTCGGACGACGGCGCCTGCTGCGCGGATTCAAACGCGGCATAATGCGCGCGCACTTCTTCCCAGTAATCCGAAATCTTGCGGATGGCCGCCATGTCCAGACCCGTATCGCGCTCGGTAAAGCGCAGCGCCTCGACGATCGAGCCGAGGGTCGGCTGCGAGGTATTGCCCGACAGCGCATCCATCGCCGCGTCTGCGGCATCCACCCCGGCTTCGGCGGCAGCCAGGATCGTCGCGCCTGCAATCCCGCCCGTGTCATGCGTGTGGAAATGGATCGGCAGCCCGACCTCTTCCTTCAGCGCGCGGATCAGCAACCGGGCCGAGGCGGGTTTCAGAAGCCCCGCCATGTCCTTCAGCCCCAGCACATGCGCGCCTGCATCGCGCAGATCCTTGCCCATCCTGACATAGTATTTCAGGTCATATTTCGCCCGCTCGGGGTTCAGGATATCGCCCGTGTAGCAGATCGTGCCCTCGCAAACCTTGTTCTGTTCAATCACCGCGTCCATCGCGACGCGCATGTTCTCGACCCAGTTCAGGCTGTCGAAGACGCGAAACACGTCCACCCCGGTTTCGGCGGCCTGTTTGACGAAGAACTGCACCACATTGTCCGGGTAATTGGTATAACCGACCCCGTTCGAGGCCCGCAGCAGCATCTGCGTCATCAGGTTGGGCATGCGCGCGCGCAGGTCGCGCAGGCGCTGCCAGGGGCATTCCTGCAAGAACCGGTAGGCCACATCGAACGTGGCGCCGCCCCAGCATTCGACCGAGAAAAGCTGCGGCAGCATATGGGCATAGGCGGGGGCCACGCGGATCATGTCGATCGAACGCATGCGGGTTGCCAGCAAAGACTGATGGGCGTCGCGCATGGTCGTGTCGGTCAGAAGCAGGCGTTTTTCTGCCGCCATCCAGTCGGCCACGGCCTGTGGCCCCTGTTCATCGAGGATCTGTTTCGCGCCACGCGGCGGTTCGCCGCTGACCTTGGGCGCGACTGGTGTGCGGATCCCGGCAGGTGGCAGGGCGCGGCCTGCGGTTTCGGGGTGGCCGTTCACGGTAATGTCGGCGACATAGGTCAGGATCTTCGTGGCCCGGTCGCGGCGCTTGCGGAAACTGAACAGGTCTTCGGTGGTGTCGATGAACTTGGTGGTATAGCTCATGTCCACGAAGGTCGGGTGTTTGAGCAGGTTCTCGACAAAGGCGATATTGGTGCTGACCCCGCGAATGCGGAATTCGCGCAGCGCGCGGTCCATCCGGGCGATGGCCTCGGTCGGGGTGGGGGCCCAGGCCGTGACCTTGACCAGAAGCGAATCGTAATACCGTGTGATGACCCCCCCGGCATAGGCCGTGCCGCCATCAAGCCGGATGCCCATGCCCGTGGCGCTGCGATAGGCGGTCAGGCGCCCGTAATCGGGGATGAAATTGTTCAGCGGGTCCTCGGTCGTCACGCGGCATTGCAGGGCATGGCCCGACAGCGTGACATCGCCCTGCGACGGTGTGCCGGTGGCCTCTGACAGGGTCGCGCCTTCGGCGATGCGGATCTGGGCCTTGACGATGTCGATGCCGGTCACTTCCTCGGTGACCGTATGTTCCACCTGCACCCGCGGGTTCACTTCGATGAAGTAGAACTTCTCGTCATCCATATCCATCAGGAATTCGACGGTTCCGGCGTTCTGGTAGCCGACGGCGCGCCCGATCTTCAGCGCTTCTTCACAGATGGCGGCGCGCTGATCATCGCTCAGATAGGGGGCAGGGGCGCGCTCGACCACTTTCTGGTTGCGCCGCTGGACCGTGCAGTCGCGTTCATACAGATGATAGAGATTGCCATGCGTGTCGCCCAGCAACTGCACCTCGACATGGCGGGCGCGCTCGATCATCTTTTCCAGATAGCCCTCGCCATTGCCGAAGGCGGCTTCAGCCTCGCGTCGGCCTTCGCGGACCTTCGCCTCGACCTCGTCCTCGGACAGGATCGGGCGCATGCCGCGCCCGCCCCCGCCATGACTGGCCTTGAGCATCAGCGGATAGCCGACCTCGCGCGCCATCGCGCGGATCTTGTCCATGTCATCGTCCAGAACTTCGGTCGCGGGGATCACGGGCACGCCCGCCTTGATCGCCACTTGCCGGGCGCTGGCCTTGTCGCCCAGTGCGCGCATGGTGTCCGCGCGCGGCCCGATGAAAGTGATCCCGTTGGCCACGCAGGCATCGATCAGATCGGGGTTTTCCGACAACAGGCCATAGCCCGGATGGATCGCATCCGCACCCGACGCCTTGGCCACGCGAATGACCTCGTCAATCGAGAGATAGGCCGCGACGGGTCCCAGCCCCTCGCCGATGCGGTAGGCTTCATCGGCCTTGAACCGGTGCAGGCCCAGCTTGTCTTCCTCGGCATAGACCGCAACTGTGCGTTTGCCCAGTTCATTGGCAGCACGCATGACACGGATCGCAATTTCGCCGCGGTTGGCGATGAGGATCTTCTTGAACTCGGCCATATGGCCCCCCTTTGGCAAAGACAGCGCCTGTCTTGTCAGATTTCTAGGCCGATTTCTGCGGTGCAGTAAAGGTCTTGTTGGATCGGGTCACGGGTCACGGTCGCGATCAAGGTCGTGGCAAAGGCGGCTTGCCGCCTCCTGTGGGCGGGTGATGCCCATCTGCATCATGTTCGCCACCAGATCGGCGCGCAGGATTTCGGCCAGATGCCCCGCGCCCGCCGGCCCCAGTGCCCCCAGCGCGTAATGCCAGCCGCGCCCGAGCATGGTGAAATCCGCCCCGAGGGCAAGCGCGCGCAGAACATCAAGGCCGGATTCCACGCCGCCATCGTAGATAAGTGGTATCTCCGGTCCCAGCTTGTGGCGGATATCGCGCAGCGCGTTCAGCGCGGCAGGCGCGGCGTCGAATTGCCGCCCGCCATGGTTCGAAACCCAGATCGCATCCGCGCCCGCATCGCGCAGGCGCAGCGCATCCTCCGGGTCCAGCACGCCCTTGATGACCAGCGGTCCGTCCCAAATGGCGCGCACCTGATGCAGGTAGTCCCAGTCGGGGGCGGCGCGCAGCAGATAGCCGGGATGCGCGGTCGAGGGCGCGTTGCCGTCGAGCTTGAGGTAGTCTTCCATCAGGCGCAGGCGCGGCTGGCCGTGGCGCAGCGTGCCAAGCGCCCATGCCGGGCGCTGTGCAATCTGCCACAGCATCGCGGGTGTCAGTCTTGGCGGAATCGCGAGTTGGGCGCGCAACTGGCGCTCGCGCCGCGAGGGGCCGGGCAGATCGACGGTCAGCACCAGCGTCCCGAAGCCTGCCTGTCTGGCGCGCCGCAGGATATCGGCGCGGATGTCGGGGTCCTTGGGCGGATATAGCTGGAACCAGCCCATATCGCCTGCAATCGGGCCGATCTCCTCAGGCAGGCGGGTGGCGACTGTGCTCAGACAATAGGGCAGGCGGGTTTTCGCGGCCATGGCCGCGAGGGCGGCCTCTGCGCCGGGCCAGATCAGCCCCGACATGCCGACAGGCGCGACACCCACCGGCAACGCATGGTCCTGCCCCAGCAGACGGGTCGTCAGATCGGGCGTGATCGGGCCGCGCAGGATCGCGGGGCGAAACAACACGTCTTCCAATGCGGCGCGGTTGCGCGGCTTGACGGATTCGCTGCCTGTGGCGCTGTCCAGATATTCCCAGACAAACCAGGGCACGCGCCGTTTGCAGGCACGTTTCAGGTCTGACAGGGCGGGGTATCGCATCAACGGGTCCATTGGCAGTATATGACGGGTCGTCACCAGGAATGTCCAGAAGTGGCAGCACCGCGCGGCTTGAACGGTGCAGGCCGGCGTGTTAACCATTTGTTAACCTTTGTTAACGCGGGTGTTGGTCAAGATGCGTGAAGTGGAACTTGCGGCCCTTCTGTGCGCATTTCTTGGCGGCAGCGAAACGGAAACCCGCCATTACTTCGATACTTACGAGATGAAGCGCCATGTTCGGGTGGATTGCGAGACGGATCGCCATGTCATCGAGATCGCACTTGATGGCAAGGCGTCGGCGCGCGACAGCGTCCATCAGGCGTTGTTCGCGGCTTTCCTGACCGGGAAGGACCCTGCTGTGGTGATGATCGATCGTGACGGCTATATCGGACGGTTCGAATACGAGATGCGCCATGTCACGGCTGCCGCAGGGGTTGTCTACGCACGCTGTTCGCAAGACGCGATCCTAAGATGGGCGGCAACTGCCGCGCTGCGTGGCACGCGACAAGGCCCCGGTGACGACGATCTGCCACAACTGGGCGCGATGGGTGCCACCTGTGACCTGAGTGTCCTTGGGGCTGACAGGGGGAAGATATTCTGACATCGCAAAATTGTTGTGGATTATTCAGAACTTTTGCAGAACATTCACTTCCCCTCCTGCGCGCATCGCGCTAGGCTTGCCCCGATGTCCGATTTCAACACTGATCCCCCGCTTTCCGCCCGCGCCATGGCTGCGCGGCCCGCGCCCTATCTTGACGGGCTGAACGCCGCGCAGCGTCAGGCGGTCGAGGCGCTGGATGGCCCTGTCCTGATGCTGGCGGGTGCTGGCACAGGCAAGACCAAGGCGCTGACCGCGCGCATCGCGCATCTTCTGAACACCGGCCGCGCCTGGCCCTCGGGCATTCTGGCCGTGACCTTCACCAACAAGGCCGCGCGCGAGATGAAGTTGCGCGTGGGCGGCTATCTGGGCGATGTGGTCGAGGGGATGCCCTGGCTGGGCACGTTCCATTCGATCAGCGCCAAACTGCTGCGCCGCCATGCTGAACTGGTAGGGTTGCAGTCGAATTTCACGATTCTCGACAGTGACGACCAGATGCGCCTGCTCAAGCAACTGATCGCGGCGTCGAATATCGACGAGAAGCGCTGGCCCGCGCGGCTCTTGTCCTCGGTCATCGACCAGTGGAAAAACCGGGGCTGGCGGCCCGATCAGGTCCCCAGTTCTGAGGCCAGCGCCTTCAACAACCGCGGGACAGAGCTTTATGCCGCCTATCAGGACCGGCTCAAGACACTGAACGCCTGCGATTTCGGTGATCTGCTGTTGCATTGCGTGACAATATTCCAGGCACATCCGGATGTACTGGAAAGCTACCAGAAACGGTTTCGCTATATCCTTGTGGATGAATACCAGGATACCAATGTCGCCCAATACCTGTGGCTGCGGTTGCTGGCCGACGGGCACCGCAATGTCTGCTGCGTGGGGGATGACGACCAATCGATCTATGGCTGGCGCGGGGCAGAAGTCGGTAACATCCTGCGGTTCGAGCGCGATTTTCCGGGCGCGGTGGTGGTGCGGCTGGAACAGAACTACCGGTCCACCCCGCATATTCTTGCGGCGGCTTCGGCAGTGATTGCGGGCAATGAGGGCCGCTTGGGCAAGACCTTGTGGACGGATGCCCGCGAGGGCGAGAAACTGCGCCTGATCGGCCATTGGGATGGCGAGGAGGAAGCGCGCTGGATTGGCGAGCAGATCGAGGATCTGGGGCGCGGGACACGCGGGATGATGCCGTTCAGTCTGGACCAGATGGCGATTCTGGTGCGTGCCAGCCACCAGATGCGCGCCTTCGAGGACCGGTTTCTGACCATCGGCCTGCCGTACCGCGTGATCGGTGGGCCGCGATTCTATGAACGCATGGAAATCCGCGATGCGCTGGCCTATTTCCGCCTCGCGGTCAGTCCGGGCGATGATCTTGCCTTCGAGCGCGTGGTGAACACCCCCAAGCGCGGCCTTGGGGAGAAGGCGCAACAGGCGATCCAGCGCATCGCGCGGGCAAACGGGCTCCCGCTGGTGCAGGGCGCTGCGCTGGCGATCGAGGCGGGCGAGATCAAGGGCAAGGGTGCGGGGCAGTTGCGCGCGCTGATCGAAGGCATTGCGCGCTGGCATGCGGCGGTCGGCACGACTGGTCCGGTGGACGCCGAGGATGACCTTATCGAGGTGCTGGGCCCTGCACCCACGGGCCTCAACCATATCGAGCTGGCCGAGCAGATCCTTGAGGAATCGGGCTATACCGAGATGTGGCTGAACGACAGGACGCCCGAGGCCCCGGGGCGGCTGGAGAACCTCAAGGAACTGATCAAGGCGCTGGAATCCTTCGATAACCTGCAAGGATTTCTGGAGCATATCGCCCTGATCATGGACAATGACAGCGACAAGGGCGAGGCCAAGGTCTCGATCATGACGCTGCACGGGGCGAAGGGGCTGGAGTTTCCGGTGGTCTTCCTGCCGGGTTGGGAAGACGGGCTGTTTCCGTCACAACGCTCGATGGACGAATCGGGCGTGAAGGGACTGGAAGAGGAACGCCGCCTTGCCTATGTCGGCATCACGCGGGCCGAACAGCTCTGCACCATTAGTTTCGCTGCCAATCGCCGTGTCTATGGGCAATGGCAATCGCAAATGCCGTCGCGCTTTGTCGATGAACTGCCCAGCCCGCATGTCGAGGTGCTGACGCCGCCGGGCCTGTATGGCGGCGGCATGGTTGCGGCTGCAAGCGGCGTTGAGGATCGCGCGCAACGCGCGGATGTCTATAATTCGCCCGGATGGCGGCGCTTGCAAGCTGCCAATGCACGCCCTGTCAGCCAACCGCGCGAGGCGCGCAACATGGTGATCGACGCCACCGCCAACCCGGCCTTTGATGTGGGAGTGCGGGTGTTTCATCAGAAATTCGGCTACGGGCGCGTTGCGTCGGTCGATGGCGACAAGCTTTTTGTCGAGTTCGAGAAATCCGGCCCGCGCCATCTGGTCGCAAAATTCGTCATCCCTGCCGATCAGGCGTCGGATGTGCCCTTCTGACATTCAGCTTTTCAAAAAAGGAAAGGCGGTAGTCCCAGGGAGGAGGAGGGGACTACCGCCGATTTTGCAAGACCCAAGGGAGGAGGACCGGGCCTTTACAATGTCACAGCCCGTAGGCCGCTATTCCAGGAACTTCCAGACCAGGGAGGAGGACGGCCTGTCAGTCCCATCATGTGCCCCGAGGGAGGAGGAACGGGGCAACATG
>SLQN01000201.1 GCA_007131465.1 Paracoccaceae bacterium | reverse complement strand
GGGTTCATGCGGATCGTGTGGACGGAATGGTGGCTGGTGCTTCTGGGGCTTGGGTTTGTGGCGGTCACGCTATTCTTTCCCAAGGGCCTGGGCGGTCTGTTTGACTATCTGGTGAGGAAGTCATGAGCACGCTTCTGGAAGTCTCGGGCGTGTCGGTCACTTTCGACGGGTTTCGCGCCATCAACAACCTGTCCATCGCGATTGGAGAGCCGGAGTTGCGCGCGGTGATCGGCCCCAATGGCGCGGGCAAGACGACCTTTATGGATATCGTGACCGGAAAGACAAAGCCGGATTCGGGCCGCGTGATCTGGGGGGAACGCGGGATCGACCTTCTGAAACTGTCGGAAAGCCAGATCGCCAAGGCGGGCATTGGCCGCAAGTTCCAGAAACCCACGGTGTTCGAGGATCAGAGCGTGCGCGACAATCTGGCGATGGCGCTGGCCAACAAGCGCGGGCCGTTTTCGGTGCTGGTCTGGAAGGCCACGGATGCGGACCACGCGCGGATTATCGCGTTGGCCGAGGAAGTGGGCCTGTCCGACCGTCTGGACCACCGCGCGGGCGATCTGAGCCATGGCCAGAAGCAATGGCTGGAAATCGGGATGCTGCTGGCGCAGGACCCGCGCCTGCTGCTGGTCGATGAACCGGCCGCCGGGATGACGCCTGCCGAGCGCGAGCATACGACCGATCTTCTGAAGCGCGCCGCAAAGACGCGCGCCGTGATGGTGATCGAGCATGACATGGAGTTCATCCGCCGGTTGGAGTGCCGTGTGACTGTGCTGCATGAAGGCGCGGTGCTGGCGGAGGGGTCGCTGGACCATGTGACCCGCAACCAGCAGGTGATTGATGTCTATCTGGGGCGCTAGGACATGCTGAAAGTCGAGAACCTGACCCTGCATTACGGGGCCTCGCAGATCCTCTGGGGCGTGTCGCTGGAGGCGGCGCCCGGTGCTGTGACCGCCGTGATGGGCACGAACGGGGTGGGCAAGACAAGCCTTCTGCGCGCGATTGCGGGGCGCCATCCCTATTCGGGCGGCACGCTGTCGCTGGAGGGCAGGGTGCTGGATCATCCGAGTGCAGCGCAGGCCGCGCGCGCGGGCATCGCCTATGTGCCGCAGGGGCGCGAGATCTTCCCGCTGCTGAGCGTGACCGAGAACCTGCAAACCGGCTTTGCCTGCCTGCCCCGGCAGCATCATGTCATCCCTGATCGGATCTATGACCTGTTTCCCATCCTCAAGCAGATGAAGGACCGGCGCGGGGGTGACCTGTCGGGCGGGCAGCAGCAGCAACTGGCCATTGCCCGCGCCCTGATCGCGCAGCCGAAGGTGCTGCTGCTGGATGAGCCCACCGAGGGCATCCAGCCCAATATCATCAAGCAGATCGGCAAGGTGATCGAACTCTTGCGCGCCGAAGGGCAGATCGCCATTGTGCTGGTTGAGCAGTATTTCGATTTCGCCTACGGGCTGGCCGACAGGTTCTGCGTCCTGAACCGGGGCGAGGTGGTGCTGTCGAAACCTGCCGCTGCCGTCACGCGCGATGAAATCCTGCAGCGGGTGTCGATCTGACGCGCGTATAGGCGCTCAGGGGTGGAACTGCTGATCGTAGAGCGCGCGGAACTTGCCGTTCAGGCTGATCAGGTCGTCAAGGCTGCCATGCTCGACGATCCGGCCCGCCTCGACATAGCAGATTTCATCCGCTTCAAGGATCGTGGACAGCCTGTGCGCCACGACGATGACAGTCGTGCCCTGTGTCGTCTTGTTGATGGCGTCCTGCACATGGCGCTCAGAGTGGCTGTCAAGCGCGCTCGTCGCCTCGTCCAGCAGCAGGACCGGCGCGTTCTTGAGGATGGCGCGCGCGATGGACAGCCGCTGGCGCTGGCCGCCCGACAGGTTCTGCCCGTTCTCGCCGATCATCGTCGCATATCCGTCGGCGAAAGCCTCGATGAAGTCATGCGCATTCGCGGTTCTGGCCGCTGCGATCACCTCGTCATCACGCGCATCCGCGCGCACCATGCGGATATTTTCCTGAATCGTCGTGTCAAACAGAAAGGTATCCTGCCCCACAAACGAGACCAGCGCGCGCAGGTCCGCGAACCGCAGGTCGCGGATATCGACGCCGTTGAGGCTGATGCGGCCCCCATCGGGGTCATGCAGCCGCAAAAGCAGGTTCAGGATGGTGCTTTTCCCGCCCCCTGACGGGCCGACAAGGGCGGTCACACGGCCGGGCTGGAACTGGTGGCTCAGCCCGGCGAGCGTGGGCGTATCAGGCGCATACCCGAAGCTGACATCCTCCAGCCTGATGGCGATGGGTGCGGTTGGGGGGGGCTTGGGATGGTCAGGCTCCAGCAGGGTGATGGGGCGGTCGAGCACTTCATACATCATGCGCACGCCGACCATGCCGCCCTCGATCTGCACACGCATCCGCGACAGGCGTTTGGCGGGTTCATAGGACATCAGGAAGGCCGTCACGAAGGAAATTAGCTCGCCCGGCGTCCCGGCGGAACTGCCGAACAACCCGACCGCGCCGACGACAAGGACGCCTGCGATAGCAAAGCCCGCGACAGTGTCGATCAGCGGGTCGGTCGCGGCTTCCAGCGCCTTGATCTTGTTGGCGCGCTTTTCGACCGTGCGCGCGGCCGTGGACATGCGCGCGGCCAGGTGATCTTCCAGCGCGAAGGCCTTGATGACCCGCATCCCGACCGAGGTTTCCTGAACCACCTTGATGATATCGCGCAGCCCCGCCATTTCCTGCTGCATGATCCCCTTGACCAGCTTGAGGATGCGGCGCAGCGCAAGAAAGATGACTGGTCCGATTAGGAAAGTGGCAAGCGAGAGCACGGGCTGCTGATAGAGCATCACGCCGATCAGGGCTATCAGCGTGAACAGGTCGCGCACGAAACCCGTCACGATGATGTCGATGACGCCGCGCGCCATCTGCGCGCTTTGCGTCACCCGCGTCACCAGTTCCGAGGAATTCATCTTTCCCAGAAAATCCGAGCCCTGTTTCATGATGTGGTCGAAAAGCTGGATCTGCTTGTTGGCCACGATCCGGTTTCCGGCACGCGCGAGCAGGATTGCCTGGATGAAAGACGCGATCCCCTTGACCACGAAGATGACAAAGATCGCCCCGGCAATGGCGAATATCTCGGATGTCCGTTCGGGGTCGGACATGACATCGACGATCTGCCCCATGATATACGCCATCGCGGCTGTGGTCAGCGCGACAATGACCATGGCGAAAGAGGCCACGATGTATTTGCGCATGTGTTCCGGGATGCTTTCGCCCAGAAAGCGGAACAGAAGGCCCTGTTCCTTGGGCTTCAGTCCGAGCCGCGTTGCAAGAGGCCTCATGAAGTCTGTAATCGCCGGGCCGGTTCGGGTCTCGGGCGGGGTCTGGAAGGGTTTCAAGCGGATATGGCCTTGGCAAGGATGCGTGTATCGGTGCCACCTTACGCCGTCTTGGCTGGGGCAGCAAACCGTCTTGTGGACCGGCAATCGCGCACGGGCAGGGGGCGGAAATGCCTCACAAGTTGTCGCATTGCAACCCTTGCGGTATCCCGCGCGGCGTCTGCAATTCTTCAACACCGACAGAACGTCCATGCGGCGGTGCTAACGCAATATTCCTCCCGACTTGCCATGATTTCCGCAAGAGAGATGAAATAGCGCCGCTGCGCAAACTGAAAGGGGCGGGACATGCTGTCAGCACCACCGCAATGCAGGGGAAGTCCGCGCATCGGTATCGTTGCAGGGCGGCAACGTGGCAAGCCCGGCGGGTCGCAAAACCCCGGCAGTATCGAAAGGGCATGAGATGTATGGAATGATCCACTAAGGTCAGGACTCACTTCAAGACCTTCCATCAAGACTGGCTGCCGGAACGAAGCAATGTTTCCGATGGTTGAGATCAGGTGCGGCAGCGTGAAAGCAGTCAGCATCAGGGCCCGGGGAGGGACGATCTTGAGTCTGCAAATCGGCATTCGCGCTGCGGCGACAATCCTGCTGGCGACGATTGCTTCACCGGCAGTTGCAGAGGATACGAGCAGCCTGATGTCACTGCGGCAGGCGGCAATCAACCTCTCGAATGCGGCGCGCGCCGAGGCTGGCCTCCCTGATCTGAATCCCAGCGATATCCTCGATCAGGCGGCGCAGGATCACGCAGCCGACATGCTGGAGCGCAATTACTACGATCACATAACGCCGGACGGTGACACCCCGTTTGACCGGTTCATCGCAGCTGGTGGCAACAGCTGGGCCCTTAGCGGCGAGAACATCGCCACCTGCGAAGGCTGCCCCTCACCGCCGGATACAAGCCGCGTACGCGGCTTTCATGAAGGCTGGATGCAAAGTCCGGGGCATCGCGAGAATATACTTTCGGAAGGCTTCGAAAGCTTCGGGTTCGGGATCGCCGCAGACAGCAACAAGGTCTATGCTGTTCAGACGTTTTCCGGCCCCGGTGCCGATGCGGGTGATGGCAGCAGTACCCCCTTGACGCACGAGGCCGCACGCGCATTGGCACTGGCGGAGATCAACATGGCCCGCACAGCAGAAGGCCTCGACCCGCTCGGGCCCAGTGATGCCCTCCACACGGTTGCGACGCGCGTTCTGGACAGTCTCGCCGACGCCCCGGAGGCCCTGCCCGAGAACATCTTCGGGTTGTTGCCCGAGGGGTCGACCGGATGGACAAGTCTGGCGGTGCAGACGTCGACCATCGGCGGTTCGGGGGGCACATTGACCGGAGCCGTTGTCTCCGACATCGTTTCACGCTGGATCTCGGCAAGCGAGACAAGTCAGCCAGGCGGCACAGAGGCATCGCATTTCGGTTTTTCGGCAGTGGCCATCGGCGACGGTCGGAGCACTGCGGTCGCCGTGTTCGCAGGCCGCTCGTGACCACGCCCCTCCCGAGAGCCAGGTCATGCGTCGTGACAACTCCGGGCACTCGCGCTGGAGCCCGCAAGCGATGCGCAGCCCACATCCCGAGAACAAAGGGAGCAACATGATGACCACCTCCACATTGCAACAAAAGGTCGTGCAGCACTCCCCGTCTCAGGGTCCTGGTCGTCCCGACGTCTGGGGCATCTATGAGCCTGATACCGGTTCGATCCAGTATATCTGCGCCGATCCCGCCACGAACAAGGCTGCGCTTATCGACGTCGTCTGGAATTTCGACCCGAAGAATTACCGGTTTTCGACCGAGAGCATGGACCAGGTGATGGGCCTCGTCCACGAGCACGGCCTTGAGGTGGCGTGGGTGCTCGATACGCATCCCCATGCCGACCATATCATGGCCTCGGCGCATCTCAAGGAACGCACCGGCGCGTGCAATGCCATAGGCGACAAGGTCGGCGAGATCACGAAGATCTGGGCGGAAATTTACAACCTGCCCGATGCCTTCGATCCGGTCCGGGACTTCGACAGGCTGTTCGCAGATGGCGAGACGTTTCAGATCGGCGAGCTTGAGGTCCGGGTGAAACTGTCACCAGGACACACGCTGGGATCGGTGACCTATGTTTGCGGCGATGCTGCGTTCACGCATGACACGCTGATGCAGCCTGATGTCGGCACGTCCCGCGCCGATTTCCCGGGTGGCAACACAGAGTCGCTCTGGGACTCGATCATGGAAATCCTTACCTTGCCCCCTGAGACACGGCTCTTTGTCGGCCATGATTACGGGACCGACAGCCGCAACACCCCGATGTGGGAGGCCACGGTGGCCGCGCACAGGGCCGACAACAAACATGTGAGGGATGGCACAAACCGCGAGGACTGGATCAAGCGCCGCGCCGCGCGCGACGCGTCCCTGCCGCTGCCGGAACGAATTCTGGCGGCCCTTCAGATCAACCTTCGGGGTGGCCGACTGCCGCCAACCGAGGGCGATGGTCATGCCTACCTCAAACTGCCCGTCAACCGCTTCTAGGGTGCAAATGTCATGACACATATGATGAAAGACCTCGTCGCTGACGCCCGCCATCCGGCAATCGGGATATCCCATACCGCTGATCCCCAGTTTCTGGCTCAACTGCGCGAGTGAAGCTTGCGATCATTCGGGCATGCCCTCAAACCAGTGGCGGGCAAGCCCTCATTATTGCAGCTCTGACAGCGTGCGTGGTCGTGGCGCTCCCGTGACGAACTTGTTCCATAATGCTTCCTTCCATTCCTGCGAAAGGATCGCACCATCAAACCGTGGGATCAAACAGGAGCGCCACGATACTGTAGCCGGCCGTCTTGAGTTCGCGGGCAATCGCTGCGCCGAGCCCCCCGTGGCTCCGGTGACGATGACCCATGGATGGTTTTGTGAAATCATTATCGTTCTCCTCGATGTTGGTGTGGTTCTTGCCGGTGCGAGACGTGCCAAACCTGAATGTGTTAAGCACGAGGGTTGATCGCAGATGGCCGCATTCTAATTTCGACAACGTTAAGTACTAATATCGGTGCTTTTAATAAACGGTCACTCCGCTCATTGTCAGGATGTGCGTGTAGCGCTGCATTCCAGAAAGTTAGCGGGCCGAGGTAGAAAGATGATCAAAGAATTTGCCCAAGGGGGCTTTGCCTACATCCCGAGTGTGTTCCAATATTCTGCAGGAGTTGCTGCTTTAAGGGGCTTCGAAATCGAGCGGGTGCGGTTCTCGCGCCCGGTTCCCCTTGAGACTGGCTTTGCTTTGGCAGAACGCCACATATCAGATGCTGGGCGACCATTGAACGCGTTCTGCGCGTGTGAGTTGCGTTCTCCGGCGCCATTTAGTGAAAACGGATTCTCCGACTTCAATCAGCGCTACGTCGATGGTATTCGCCGGTTCGGCCTTTTCGAAGAAGGCGAAAATCAGGTCGCTCGCAGCACTGTGTGTCCAGAGATACATCCGCCCGATAGCCCATTTTTTTATTCATTCTGTTTTACGCGTCCCTGCCGTGATGATTTCGCGTCGTTCGTGATTGCTGGAAGTGCAGAAGCGCCGGAAGGAACGACCAGCTACATTGAGAATGCCATTAGCGCAGGTGATACGAGTCCAAAGGGTCTGGCAAGAAAGGCTCAATGGGTACTCGGCGAGATGGAGCGCAGGTTGAGCCGTTTTGATATGGGCTGGGAAGATACAAGTTCGGTGCAGATCTACTGTGTCCACGATATCTTCCCGCTGCTTGGTTCAGAGTTATTTCCTCGGCTCCCGCAGGGAATTGGGCTGGAATACCACTTTAACCGCCCGCCGGTTGCCGGGCTTGAATATGAAATGGACTGTCGCCGCGTCCGCCTCGAGATATTGCACGTAGTCTAGAGTATCCTGAGGGTTTGCCCGTGTCTGTCCGGGGTAGCCCTGCTTCTGGATCGTCCGGACAAACCGCCTTGTCCGGGCTTGTCCGGGGTCAAGATCGAAGTCACTTAACCCATTGAAAGGGTTTAGATATACCATCGCCTCACCCGTCAGATGGTCGGTTGACCCGGACAAAATGCCTTGTCTGGCCAACGCGTCAAAGGCTCTCTTGTACGCCTTCACTCGGCTGTCTCTGGACTCGGACCCGGACAACACCCCGGACATGCAACATTCTTCGCGTAGGATCGATTCTGCGATCTGGATTAATCCTACTCTATCGGGGTTCCGCTCTGCCGCTTCACTGACAAGGCGTTGCATGATGCGCGCAACCGTCCGTTCCTTGGGGTTCAACTTCACGTCAAACGGATCGAGATTCAATTCATTGCATCTGGGCAATGTGATCATGTCGCCGTCATCATCTGCGCCGCCGTCTTCCACTTCGATCGTGAAAGCAATGTCGCGGTCACAGGATCCGTTGCGATTCTTTCGCAATGATCCCCTGATAACGCCCCCATCGCCGCGCTGCACATGAAGTGACACGTCAAAGGCACTGTTCAGCATCGGATGCCCACGGGGGGAAGGGCCTTCAGACTTGGCGCTATGATGCACCAGGACCACCGCCGCGCCGTCCTCTGTCAGCTTGCGTGCCATCGTGACCACCCGGCCCATGGCCTTCGCGCCCTTTTCATCAAGGGCAGGAAAGGCAAGCGCCAGCG
>SLQN01000148.1 GCA_007131465.1 Paracoccaceae bacterium | reverse complement strand
GTCTGTTGCCCCGGACGTGCGTTTCAATACACTGATGCCATATCGGACAAGGCCCGGACCCGGATGTGCCGGGCCTGATCGGCGGTCCCGAAGGCTTCGAACTTTCGGATGCATTCGGCTTTCATGCTGTCCATCGCGGGCTTGAGATACTTGCGCGGATCGAACTCTGACGGGGTGCTGACCAATGTCTTGCGGATCGCCGAAGTGGCTGCCAGACGCAGGTCGGTATCGATGTTCACCTTGCGCACGCCGTGACGGATACCGCGCCGGATTTCTTCCAGCGGGACGCCCCAGGTCGGCTTGATATCGCCTCCATATTCATTGATCAGCAGGCGCAATTCCTCGGGCACCGAGGACGACCCATGCATCACAAGATGCGTGTTGGGAAGCCGCTTGTGGATCGCCTCGATCACCCCCATGGCCAGCACATCGCCATCGGGCTGGCGGGTGAACTTGTAGGCGCCGTGGCTGGTGCCCATGGCAACCGCCAGCGCATCAACCCCGGTTTGCGCGACAAAACGCTCGGCTTCGTCAGGGTCGGTCAAAAGCTGGTCATGGCGCAGCTTCTCGGTCGCGCCATGCCCGTCTTCCTGATCCCCCATCCCGGTCTCCAGTGACCCCAGAACGCCCAGTTCGCCCTCGACAGACACACCGGCGGCATGGGCCATCTCGACAACCGCGCGGGTGATACGGACATTGTAGTCGAAATCCGCCGGGGTGGAGCCGTCCTCCTTCAGCGAGCCGTCCATCATGACCGAGGTGAAGCCGTGCTGAATTGCCGTGACGCAAGTGGCCAGGTTATTGCCGTGGTCCAGATGCATGCAGACCGGAATATGCGGGTAGATTTCCACCAGCGCATCTATCAGCTTGGCGAGGACGATGTCGTTGGCATAGGCACGCGCCCCGCGACTGGCCTGCAGGATCACCGGCGACCCCGTGGCATCTGCCGCGGCCATGATCGCAAGACCCTGTTCCATGTTGGACATGTTGAAGGCGGGCACCGCATAGTCGTTTGCTGCGGCATGGTCGAGAAGCTGGCGAAGGGTGATACGGGCCATGTCAGGTCTCCTGAGGCTGTGAGTTTGCGAGGTAGTCACCCAGCGTGGCAACCTCGTTGCGGCTGCCGAAAAACAGTGGCACGCGGTCATGAAACTGCGCCGGGACCAGATCCAGAATGGCGCGCTGGCCGTCCGTAGCCGCGCCGCCTGCCTGTTCCACCAGATAGGCAATCGGGAATGCTTCATAGGCCAGGCGCAAAAACCCGTTCCGGTAGCCTGGGCGCGTGTCATCAGGATACATGAACAGACCCCCGCGCCGCAGGATGCGGTGCAGATCACCCACTGCGGCCGCGATCCAGCGCATGTTGAAATCGCGCCCACGCGGGCCGTCGGACCCGTCAAGGATGTCTTGCACATAGGATTGCAGCCGGGGCGACCAGCGTTTGCGGTTCGAGGCGTTGAAGGCGATGGTCGATGTATCTGCGCGCAGGCGGACATCCGTAGTATCAACGTGGAAAGTTGCCGTGGCCCCGTCCAGCGTGGCAATGGAGACACCCTCCCCGGTGCTGAAGCCGAAATCGACCGAATGCCCGAAGGATACATAGGCGGCAGCGATCATGTCGCGCCCCGACCGCAGGAAGGTCTCCCCCGCCGGGAATATCCCGAACAGCGCGCCCAATGGCGCGCCGATTCCGATGCTGCCAGAGCCGTCGACCGGGTCCATGACAACGTCGAACCGGCCCGCAGGGTCCAACTCAACGACGTCCACGGCTTCTTCGGACAGAATCCGGGCCACGGACACCCCGCGCAGAATTTCGACGAAATGATCATGCGCCGCCATATCCAGCGCTTTCTGCCTGTCGCCAGAGTCGTTGGTGCCGATGATGGCGGTCGGATCGCCGGTCAAATGGCCCTGCGCGAGACGCCCGGCCAAAGGAATGCTCCCCTCCGCCAGCGCAACCAGAAGTGCGGCGAGCGCTTTTCGCGTCTCGTCGTCTCTGGCGGATCGGGCCAGATGCTGCGCCAGCGTCGGGGCGGAAATGCCCGTATCGCGTGGCAGGGACAGCGGACCGATCATTTCCCTGCCCCAAGTCCCGTCACGACCTCGGCGCGCGCGATGATCGCGTCGCGGGTGATGCCGAAATGCTGATACAGGGCGTCCGCCGGGCCTGAAGCCCCAAACCCGTCAAGCCCGATCACATCGTCTTCGCTGGAAACATACCGGGTCCAGCCGAATTTTCCCGCAGCCTCGACCGCGATGCGCGGGGCCGTTCCCAGCACGCTGTCGCGGTAGGGCTGGGGCTGTTTATGGAACAGTTCCCAGCTTGGCATCGACACCACCGCAACACAAAGGCCGCGGGCGGCCAGCGCCTCGGCAGCTTCAACGGCAAGGCTGACCTCGGTGCCAGTGGCCAGCAAGGTCAGATCGCGCCCTTCGCCAAACTGCCGGATTACATAAGCACCTTTGGCGGAGAGATTTTCCCCGGTTTCTTCCAGCCGTAATTGCGGCACGCCCTGACGGCTGAGTGCCAGAAGCGACGGGGTGTCGCGCGTGCGGATCGCGATATCCCAGCATTCCAGGGTTTCCACTGTATCGGCAGGGCGGAAGACATACAGGTTCGGGATTGCACGCAGAGAGGCCAAATGTTCGACCGGTTGATGGGTCGGTCCGTCCTCTCCCAGACCGATGCTGTCATGTGTCATCACATAGATCGTGCCCACGCCCATCAGCGCAGAAAGCCGGATCGCATTGCGTGCATAGTCAGAGAATACGAGAAAAGTACCGCCATAGGGGATGAGCCCGCCATGCGTGTTCATGCCATTCATAGTGGCGGCCATGCCGAATTCGCGCACCCCATAGCCGATATAACGGCCCGGTGCTTCGGCCGAGAACTGGCTGTTCACAGCCGGAACGCGGGTCAGGTTGGAGCCGGTCAGATCCGCCGAGCCGCCGATCAGTTCGGGCAGGGCCGGGGCCAGCGCGTCAAGCGCCATCTGGCTGGCCTTGCGGGTGGCGACCTTTTGCGGCGTGTCGAACAAGGCTGTGCGGGCGGATGCCACGGCAGCCCCGTATGCGGCTGGCAGGTCGCGGCGGATGCGGCGCAGGAATTCCCCGGCATCGGCAGATGCTTGAAGCCGCGCGTCCCATGCCGCACGCTCCGCTTCACCGCGCGCGCCGATCTCGTGCCAGCCAAGCGCAAGATCGGCGGGTATCTCGAACGGTTCCGCCTCCCAGCCAAGCGCCGCCTTTGCAGCAGCGGCTTCTTGCGCCCCCAGCGGCGCACCATGCACAGCGGCGGTTCCTGCCTTGTTGGGCGCGCCAAAACCGATGATGGTTTTCATTGCGATCAATGTGGGCCGTGTGGACTCCGCCTTGGCGTCCGCGATGGCCTGCGACACTGCCGGAATATCATGGCCATCGCACCGCAAGACATGCCAACCGCAGGCCGCCAACCGTGCCGGGACATCTTCGGAGAACGAGATCGACGTCGGCCCGTCGATGGTGATCTGATTGTCATCATAAAGCACGATCAGCTTGCCAAGCCCCAGATGCCCGGCCAGCGAAATCGCCTCCTGCCCGATCCCTTCCTGAAGACAGCCATCCCCAAGAAAGACATAGGTATGATGGTTGACCAGGCCCGCACCGAACTCGCCCGCGAGCGCGCGTTCCGCCATCGCCATGCCCACGGCATTGGCAAGACCCTGCCCCAGCGGCCCGGTGGTCGTTTCGATCCCCTTGGCATGTCCGTATTCCGGGTGCCCGGCCGTGCGCGACCCCAGCTGGCGGAAGTTACGGATCTCCTCGATGGTCATATCCGCATAGCCCGTCAGATGCAGCAGCGCATAGAGCATCATCGAGGCATGACCGTTTGACAGCACCACCCGGTCGCGGTCCGGCCAATCCGGGGCAGAGGCATCGAATTTCAGATGGTCGCGAAACAGCGCCGTGGCCGCGTCCGCCATCCCCATCGGCGCGCCCGGATGACCCGATTGCGCGGCCTCGACCGCGTCGATCGCCAAAGCACGAATACAGTTCGCCAGCGCAAAGCCCCTAGGGTCTCGTGCAGCATTGGCGGCGATGTCCTGAGATAGCGAATCTTTGAGCATGTGGTCCTCCTGTTATGCAGCGATAATACCTCAATTCTAACATTATCACAACAATAAATAACAAAATATCATAAAATCAGATTAATTTGTTATTTTTAATGTTATAAACGAGATGGTGAAACGTGCAGCGTTACTACAGACAGCAGGCGATCATGAACGCGCTGGTGGGCGAGGGTGGCCGCCATCACCCACATCCGCTCGCTCGAATAGGCCGCCAGGATGATGGGCGAAGACCTGTAGCTTCTCGAGGCCATCGTCTGCGACGACGATACCCTGACCTATGGCTCGATCATCAGCGTCCAAACTGGCCCGGAGGAGGCCATCACCGCACTGACCAACTACGGCCTCGAAGAACTGACAGACATGCTCGGGGATG
This sequence comes from Paracoccaceae bacterium, assembly GCA_007131465.1. Taxonomy (GTDB): domain Bacteria; phylum Pseudomonadota; class Alphaproteobacteria; order Rhodobacterales; family Rhodobacteraceae; genus Roseinatronobacter. The sequence goes on along the minus strand of SLQN01000148.1, from coordinate 3,552 downwards.
CCCGAATTACCACCAAAACCTGGCACGAATTCCTAGACAACGTCTTCAACGACGCAGAACTCTTCGCCCGCATCAAGGCCCAACCACTGCGGTAACAACCGGCCGGTTACTATTGATTCGGCAGTGCATACCCGGAAGCTTGCGAGACTGGGCAATCGCCATGTTGACGTCAACTGGTGGCAACGCGCAGAAAGCGCAGCATTGGAAACGAGATCTGTTTCCGATGGCGGTCACCTACAATGCCCTTTCGAAAGAGCCTTCAAGACCCATCACAAGCAATGCGGTGATCTGCGAAAATGATGCCAGCTTGCAGTCGCGCACCGATTATTCGGCGCGCATTTGCAAGATCATTGTTCTCTGCTCGGGTGCGGGCATCCTCAAGCGTGTGGCCATGTGTGCGCCATCTTGCGATGCAACGATCAAGAACAACCTGCAGCGGTGTTTCGACCCAGATCGAGACATCCCAAAGTGGCGCAAGCGAAGACCAGACGGGTTCATCAAAGAGTAGATAATTGCCTTCAACGATAACAAACTCACAAGCGCTTGCGACCATGCCGGCCCCGGCTATCGCCAAATCGCGCTCTCGATCAAAAACCGGGTAGACCACGTCACCCTCTTGTTTCAAACGCTCTATCAGCGTGAGGAATCCTCGCATGTCAAAGGTCTCAGGTGCCCCTTTCCGCGCGCGAAGACCGCGCGCGTCGAGCAGGCGATTATCAAGGTGAAACCCATCCATCGGCACGGTTTCAGCCTGAATGCCCTCTTGTTTCAGTCTGTCGCACAGCCTTGCGGCAAGTGTGGATTTGCCGCTTGCTGGTGGCCCGGCGACAGCTACCAGCTTACGCGCCCCACCTTTCATCCGGTGCAGTTGCTCCAGCAATTCCGTAGTTGGTTCCATCGATGTTTCAGAAGAAGCCTTGCTCATGATTTCCTTTCAAACACTGCCTCTGTCTGGCTTGCGTTGCCTGACGCGCGCTGGATCAAGGCGGCTCAGCACCCTCTTTTCGGCAGCGATGCTATCAGACGCCAGTATAGGCGCGCAGCGCTGCGGAACTGCCTTGCGCCCAGATCAGTCTAAGCGACTGCTCGAAGCTGTTCCGGAATGAGTCATGCGCGCTCAGATCGCCGTATATCTGGTGCTGTTCCAGCCATACAGCGGGGCGATTGCGCGCGTGCTGTGCGATCTGGGTAAGGGTGCTCCAGTGTGGATCATTCGGCGCGATTGTGCTGCCGTCTTCGCGCGTCCCTGCACACATGCGCGCCCAGAATGCTTCGACCAGGGCGAGCCCTTCCATCGGGGTGCCGACTGCTATTGCGTCGTGCAAGCTGGGCAATACGAACCCCGGATGACGCGACGATCCGTCAAAGGCAACACGGCGGATTGTGTCATGGATAGCGGGGTTGGAGAAACGCTGTGCAATCAGATCGACATATTGCTCCGGGGTCATGCCGGGTACCGGCACGACATGCGGGACGATCTCGGTCATCTGAACCTTGCGATACAGCGCCTTGATCTGCGGGTTTGCCATGGCTTGTGCAACCGTACTGATACCCATGATCTCGGCCACGTTGCCGATCACCTGATGGCCTGCGTTCAGGATACGCAGCTTCTGCGCCTCGTAACCATGAACATCCTTTGTAAACTGCACGCCGACGGACGCCCAGTCCGGGCGTCCGGCACAGAACTCGTCTTCGATCACCCATTGGCGGAACGGTTCATGGGTGACGGGCGCAGCATCACGAATGCCAAAACCCTGTGCCAAGGCGATTTCATCTGGGCCAGTGGTCGGCACGATACAATCGACCATGGCATTTGGGAAACTGCATTCAGCATCAATCCAGTTGGCCAGATCAGGATCACTCAACGCCGCCAGCGTTACCACCGCCTGACGCAGAATGGCACCATTGGATTGCAGGTTGTCGCAGGACATGCAGGTAAATGGACCAGAGCCATTTGCGCGCCGTAGCCGCAATGCCGCGACGATGACCCCAAAGGCCGTGCGCGGCGTATCCGGGTTTTCAACATCATGCACAATATCGGAGTGGTCACTTTCAAAGACCTTGGTGCTGGAATCAATAAAATATCCACCTTCGGTGACTGTCAGCGACACGATGCGAATGTCGGGTTCTGCCATGCGCCTGATCAGGGCTGCATTGCCCTTTTCAACCTCAATGAAGTCGATCATTGATCCGACTATTTCGGCCGATGCGCGGTCTGGATCGAGTTCGATCAATGTGGTCAGGCAATCCTGTGCCAAAAGTTTCGCGCGCATCGCTGCGTCGTTCGGGCGAACGCCAGCGCCAATAATCGCCCAGTCCTGTGCCAGCCCCGCATTCATGAGCCGGTGCAGATACCACGCCTGATGCGCCCTGTGGAAATTCCCAAGCCCGATATGGACAATCCCCGGCGACAGGCGCGCGCGGTCATAGGCTGGACGGCGCACAGTCTCTGGCAGGCTGTGCAGCCTGGCCTGTGATAATGGTATCAACTCATCCATTGACCACCATCCACGTTATATGTCTGCGCGACAATATAATCGGCCTCTTTCGAGGCGAGGAAGATTGCCATCCCGGTCAGATCTTCTGCCCGGCCCATGCGGCCAAATGGAACGGCGGCCCCCACCTCGCGCTTCTTCTGGCCGGGGGCCTTGCCTTCATATTTTGCAAAAAATGCATCCACACCATCCCAATGCGCGCCATCGACCACCCCTGGTGCGATCGCGTTGACATTGATCCCATGCTGGATCAGGTTTTGCCCGGCGGACTGCGTCAGGCTGATAATGGCGGCTTTTGACGCGCAATATACGGCCACCAGCGCTTCGCCACGCCGACCAGCCTGTGAGGCCATGTTGATGATCTTGCCGCCCTGTCCGCGCGCGATCATATGCTTTGCTACTGCCTGCATCGTAAAGAGCGTGCCTGCAACGTTGATCTCGAAACATCGCGCATAATCCGCGCGCGTGATCTCTGCTATCGGCGCGGCGGTAAAGATGGCGGCGTTGTTGATCAGAATGTCGATCTGGCCGAATTGCGCGACAGTCGCATCAACCGCGGCGTCAATACTGGCTTGCTGCGTGACATCCATTTCGACGGCCAATGCGCCCTTCCCCAAGCGCTCTGCCTGCTTGCGGGCCCCGGCAATGTCGATATCCGCAAGGGCCACGCGCGCGCCTTCGCTGATATAGGCTTCGGCAAAGGCCAGCCCGATCCCCCGCGCAGCCCCGGTAATCAGGGCAATCTTTCCTTCCAGGCGCGTCATGGCATTCTTTCTCCTGCGTCATTGAAGCGATGTATGACGTCGCTGCGCGGGGTCAGGTGGATCCTGTCGCCATGCTTGAAGCTGATTTCACCATCGACACGCACGGTAATGGTCTCGGCCAGACCGGTGTCATGGACGTGGAAGAACGTGTCGGACCCCAGATGCTCGGCCACGCCGACCAGCCCGGACCAGGTGCCTTCCGTGGCAGAAACACTCATGTGTTCGGGCCGGATGCCGATGGTCTGCGCGTCATATTTGCGCGCCTCCGGGCCCTCGATCAGGTTCATCTTTGG
>SLQN01000363.1 GCA_007131465.1 Paracoccaceae bacterium | reverse complement strand
CATTCTTCCTTGTCAGGGCTAACGGGCGGATCAGGTTCTCGACCGGGTTGGTATCCAGTTCGAGCATGCCGTCATCCAGAAAACGGATCAGGCCGGACCAGTGCCCCAGCGTGTAGCGGATGTCTTCGGCCAGTTGGGATTTCTGCGGGATGCGCGAGATCTGGGCTTCCAGCCACGGTTTCAGCGCGGCGATGATCGGGGGCGATGATCGGGGAAGCATGTTCACGCCGGACAGCCGACTCCTTGCCACGCAAGGATTTCTCGATCTGGTAGAATTAGACCTTGTTCGCCATTGGTACAAGAAGTCGCCAGTGGGCGCCATCGGTTCAAGCTCGATGGGCGACAGTCGAATGCGATCTGACGCAGCATCTCCTCGGCGATGGGAGAGCCATCGCTCGCATTTTGCCGTCCCTCTCCAAATCCAGCACCTCCGCTGCACATGTGCGCGCAGAATGCTGGCTTCAGGTCAGAAATGGCAGGAGGGGACCGGCGTCGCGCTTGCGCCCGACTTCACATCCAGCGCGGCGAAAAGCGTGGTGGTACCGTGGTGTTTGTAGTCGTGGGTCATGGTCGCGGCGCGGCCCTTCTTCAGCGGCAGTCCGGGTTGCGTCCGTTCAAGCGCCTGGGTCTGCGACTTCTCATCCACGCACAGCACGACTGCGCTGGTCCGGCGGGTCGAGGTGAAGCCCCACGATATCCCTGACCCTCTCCTCGAACATCGGATCACGCGAGACCTTGGAACCCCTTCATGAGATGCGGCTTCAAGCCTGCTCCCACCCAGATGCGACCAACACTCGACGGCGAATTCCCATCGCTTCGGCCATCGGCGCGCGGCTACAGGGCGAGGCATTGGGCGCGGTTTTCTGCACCGTCTTGGCAATCACCTTCAGCCTTGTCGCTGTCGGCAGCGGTGGCACCCGGGACGGGCGTGTCTTGTCGCGCTTGAGGCCGGCCACGCCTTCATCGAGATACCGCTCCTGCCAACGCCAGACCGTCGGTATCGACATGCCCGTCCACCGCATGATCTGAGCGGTGCCATGACCGTCAGCCGTGGCCAGCACGATCCCTGCCCGCCAGACCAGCTTGCGCGCGGTATTGCGCTTGGTGATCAGGGCTTGAAGCTCCAAACGCTCCACTGGGCCAAGGTAAAGGTAAATGTCATCCCGTCTCACCACCCGAATAGGGCACGGCAGAGCGGGATTGGGAATCCTATGTCAGGCGAACGGGTGGTCTAGAGCAGACAGAGGCAACCGCCCCATGCCCCACTAGCGATCAGCGGGCCATCGCGTGATATTCCAGATTAGGCTGCATCCCGGTCGCTGACGCAATCCGGTTGGACATCGAGAAGAACCCCACAACCGCAATGATGCCGAAAATGTCGTGGTCCGAGAAGCCATGCGCGCGCAGGGTTTCCCGGTCCGCTTCCTCGACTTTCGCGCTGGCCTCGGTCACGAGGGCCGCGAAATCGAGCATCGCGCGGGTGCGCGGGTCCAGATCGGCCACGCGGTAATTCATCACCATCGCCTCGCCCAAGACCGGGTCGCCCGACAATTCGCGCACTGCCGCGCCATGCGCCACCTGACAATACCAGCAGCGATTGATCGAGGACACCACCACCGCGATCATCTCTCGCTCCAGCTTGCTCAGCCCGCTTTCGCCCAACATCAGGTCGTTATACATGGCAACAAAGGCATCGAACTTGCCAAGGTCGAACAGATAGGCGCGCAGCACATTGGGCACGAAGCCTATCTTTTCGTCGCAGATTTCAAGGTATTTCCTGGTCCGCTCGGGCAGGTCTGCTGCCACGTGCAGGTCAAGCGCGGTCACTCTCTCGGTCATCTGGTCCCTCCTCCCGGTAATGATACCGCGCGGCAATCATCATGCCGCAGCCTTCATAAAGCGCGCATGCGCCCGCATTGGCCTGCGTCACGGCCAGCGCCATCCATTGCGCGCCCGCCTGCTCTGCCCAATGCGCGGCTCCGCGCAGGATCAGCGCGCCGACCCCCTTGCGCCGATACGCGGGCTGCACTTCGACGGCGTGCAGCATCGCGATATCGCCTGCCAGCGCGCAGAACCCGACCCCGGCGGCGCGGTCGTCGATGCGCGCCACAAGCCCTGTTTTCGGGCCAGGCGCACGCTCCATCACTGCCAGCCGCCCCGGTCCGATGCCGCCCGCAGCCCAGATTTCGCGCATGATCGCCAACGGCGGCCAGAGCGTGAACAGGCGGACAGGGCCGGGCTTGCGCGCGAGATCTGCGACTGGGGCCAGATAGATCAGCGTCGGGTCCAGCACCCGGTAACCACGCACGCCCAGGGCTGCATCCAGTGCGGCGTCTGTATCGGTCAATCGAAACAGGGGCCTCTGCCTGCGCGCGCGCATGGCGGCTTCTGCCTGCAAGATATCGGCATCCGGGGTCAGAGGACTTGTGGCCGAGACGCGCTTGCCACCGCCAGCGCCGTCGCGCATTAGCCAGCCCTGACAGGACTCCCGCCCCGCCGGGGGCCATGTTGCCTCCAGCGTGGCCAGCAGAGATTGCGCGTCGGGCGTGCTCACCCCATCGCCTCGGGGAACAGGGCCGCCAGCCGCACCAATGCGGCATCGACATCCGCTTTCTCTGCCCCGCGCACGACCACAGTTGCGCCGTAGGCCCCGTCGCGCTGGAACGGGTAGCAGCCGATGGCAAGCGCGGGAAAGCTTTCGGCCAGCGCCTTCAGGTCGGCGGCAATCTCACCCTCGCCGCGCGGGATGGTCAGGTTCTGGCTGTAAAGTGCCGCGCCATGTTCCAGCCCCGGCAGCAACGCCGCGACCATCGCCTGAAACACTGCCGGAACGCCTGCCATCACATGCACATTCCCGATCGAGAAACCGGGAGCGGCGGAAACAGGATTCTCGATCAGCCGCGCGCCGTCGGGGATGCGCGCCATGCGCAGGCGCGCGGCGTTCAACTCCAGCCCGGTGCGGGCGTAATGCTCCTTCAGGATGGCGCGGGCATCGTCGCGGATATCAAGCCCCACCCCGAAGGCGGCGGCCACCGCATCGGCAGTGATATCATCATGCGTGGGGCCGATCCCGCCCGAGGTGAAGACATGGTCATACGCGCCGCGCAGATCGTTCAAGGCTGCCACGATCCGGTCATGCTGGTCAGTGACGATGCGCACTTCTGTCAGGTCAATCCCGGTCTGGCCCAGTTGTCCCGCCAGATAGTGCATGTTCGCGTCGCGCGTGCGCCCCGAAAGGATCTCGTCACCGATGACCAGCATCGCGGCAGTGGGGTTGGGCATGGGGCGCATCTCCGGCTCGGGGGTTCGCGACGGGTATAGAGGCGGGGCGCGCCGCTTCCAAGCCCCGTCCGCCGCCTCTGCCCTGTGTCTGCCCCTGCGCGCCGGGGTCAGGCGGATGCGCGCACGGCCCTGCGGTAGATGTGCCATGTCGCGTGGCCCAGCACCGGCAACGCGACGAACAGGCCCAGAAATAGCGGGATCATGGCCACGAACAGCCCCGCCGCGATGATCGCAGCCCATTTCAGCATGACCTGCGGATTGGCGCGCACGGTCTCGAGGCTGACAATGATGGCGCTGACGAAATCCACATCGCGGTCCATCAGCATTGGAAGGCTGACCACCGTGATCGCGAACAGCACCCCCGCAACCACGGCCCCGACAATGCTGCCAGTCAGCAGCATCCCGATGCCCGAAGCCGACCCTAGCACGAACAACGATTCGGCCCCGATCCCGGATTGCGCCATGAATATGGCGAAAATTCCGCGCGCCAGGATGATCCAGAAGCCAAAGACCAGCAACACGACAACGCCCATGACCAGCAACTGTTCATCCCCGCGCCCGCGCAGCGCGCCCAGCACTGCGCCCCAGTCCATCTTCTCGCCCGCCTCGCGGCGGCGGCTGACCTCATAAAGGCCCACAGCGGCGAAGGGCGCAAATAGCGGAAACCCTGCCGCGATGGGGATGAACCACGCCGCGTCGCCCCGCGCGAACAGCCCGAAATACAGCAAAAGCCCGCCTGCGACATAGAAGGCCGCAAAAAACAGCCCGAAGGCCGGGTTGGCCTTGAAATCCTGCCAGCCCGCAGACAGGGCCGCACGCAAATCCTGTTCCGTGAGGTCGCGCGCAACCTCGACAGGTGCGGCGCCTGTGTTTTCAACCATGCTCATGGGGTTCCCTCCCGAATGACCGATATCCGCCAGCGTGCCGAAAAACCGGCGCCAGATCAAGAATTTCGGTGGGTCCGGGCGCGGAAAATCACATCAGATCAGCGCGCGCGCCCTTCGGCGGCCGTGCGCAAGCCCTGCATGAGTTCCGCCAGCAGTTTCGCCGCCCGCTCATCTTGCAATACGCCGGAATCGTCAAACGCCTTGGCGGGGCTGGCCAGCATCACTTCGGGGCCTTGCAGAAGGTAGGGGCGGAAGGCGACCATCATCAGGCGCAGCGCGAACTGCGTCCGCTCGCCGCCTGCGCGGCCCCCTGCGGCAGATACGATGGCCACAGGCTTGTCCTTCCACGGCGCGCCCCCCCGGCTGAGCCAGTCGAGCGCGTTCTTCAGCACGCCCGGCGGGGCCTTGTTGTATTCGGGGCAGGCGATCACCACGGCATCGGCCTCGGCGATCAGGGTTTTCAGGTCGGTCACTTCGGGCGGGACGCCTTGTGCCTCCAGGTCTTCATCGAACAGCGGCAGGCGCAGGTTGCCCTCGGCAAAGTCCGCCGGGCCAAAGGCATCGCGCGCGGCCCCCAGAAGCTTGCGGTTCCACGAGGCCTTGCGCAGCGACCCGCAAATGCCCACCAGTTTCAAATCAGCCATGCTCTCTCCATCCGCTTAGTCCAGCCTTCTAGCTATGACGGGCCTGTCAAAAGGCAACCGGTTGTGCCCGACCGCGTTATCTTCCACAGTCGCACAAGACCTGAGCAATTATCGGAGACAGCATGACACAGCGGCATGGCGGGCAAATCCTTGTGGACCAGTTGAAGGCGCACGGCGTGCGGCGGGTGTTTTCGGTTCCGGGCGAAAGCTTTCTGGCGGCGCTGGACGGGCTTTACGAGTCTGGCATCGACAATATCGTCTGCCGCCATGAAGGCGGGGCCTGCATGATGGCCGAGGCGCATGCGAAACTGACCGGCCAGCCCGGCGTGGTGTTTGTCACGCGCGGGCCGGGGGCGACCAATGCCTCCAGCGGCATCCATGTCGCGCGGCAGGATTCGACGCCGCTGATCCTGTTCGTGGGCCAGATCGACAATCGCCACCGCGACCGCGAGGCGTTCCAGGAGGTCAATTACCGCGAATTCTTCAAGCCCATCGCCAAATGGGCCGCCGAGGTGGACCAGACCGACCGGCTGCCCGAATATATCAGCCGCGCCTTTCATCTTTCGCAGTCTGGCCGCCCCGGTCCGGTGGTGCTGGCGCTACCGGAAAACATGCTTTCGGCGCGGGCCGATGTGCCCGATCTGCCGCCTGTCGCGCCCACGCCGCCATCGGTCTGTTCCGAACAACTGGACGCGGTGCAGGACATGCTGTGCGAAGCGCGCCGCCCGCTGGTAATTGCGGGCGGGTCCGTGTGGTCGAGTGCCGCCGCCGCCGGACTGGCGCAGTTTGCGGAAAATTTCGGCCTGCCAGTCTGCGCCACGTTCCGCCGGATGGACCGGATCGACAACCGCCACCCCAATTACGCGGGCGATCTGGCCGTGGGGATGAACCCGAAACTGGCGCAGCGAATGCGCGATGCCGATTGCCTGCTGGTGCTGGGCTCGCGGTTGGGCGATATCGTGACCGGCGGGTATGAACTGGTCGATCCTGCCGCACCGGGCAAGACCATCATCCATGTCCACCCCGACCCGGATGAATTGGGCCGCGTCTTCCGCCCCGATCTGGGGCTGGCCGCACCGGCTGTGGATGTGATCGCGAAACTGGCGAAGCGCGATGCGCCCGCGCATCCCGACTGGGCCGACTGGACGAAGGCCGCGCGGGCCGACTATCTGGACTGGGTCACTCCGCGCGAAACGCCCGGCGCCGTGAAGCTGGAACAGGTTATCCATACCTTGTCGGACCACCTGCCCGAGGATGCGATTGTCACCAATGGCGCGGGCAATTACGCGGCTTTCCTGCACCGCTATCTGCGCGCGCGCGCCTTTCCGGGCCATCTTGCGCCGACATCGGGGTCGATGGGGTATGGCTTTCCGGCGGCGATTGCCGCCAAGCTGGAACACCCTGACCGCGCGGTGATTTGTTTTGCGGGCGATGGCTGCTTCCAGATGACGCTGAACGAGTTGTCCACGGCCCGGCAATACGGCGCAAATATCGTGGTGATCGTGTGCAATAACGGGCAGTATGGCACGATCCGCATGCATCAGGAAAAGACCTATCCGGGCCGCGTCAGCGGCACGCAGATGTTCAACCCCGATTATGCCGCCCTTGCCCGCGCCTATGGCGGGCATGGCGAACGGGTGGAGCGGACGGAGGACTTCCTGCCCGCGTTCGACCGCGCGCTGGCGGCCGGGGTTCCGGCGGTGGTGGAACTGGTGCTGGACCCCGATGCGCTGTCGCCGGGGCTGACGGTTGCAGGCGCACAAGCGTTCGCGGGGTGACTCACCTGCGTTGGGGGGCGAGGGCTCTGCCCTCGCGCCGCCAAGATGAAGATCAGAGATGCAAAAGGCCCGGCAGGTCGGCCATCGCATGAAATAGGTCTGCGCCCTCGGCCCGAAGGGCCGCGCCATCGCCTTCGGGCGCGTAGCCCAGGCAGCGCATCCCGGCGGCGCGGGCCGCTTTCGCACCGGTCGCACTATCCTCGATCACGATGCAGTCCTCGGGCGGGTGGCCCATCCTCTGGGCGGCGTGCAGGAACAGATCGGGCGCGGGTTTGGGCCGCGCCACATCCTGCGCGGCGAAAACATTGGTGTCAAATCTCGCGGCAAGGCCGGGATGCTGGCCAAGCGTCACCTGCATTTTTGCGTGGCGGCCATTTGACGCGATGCAATAGGGCAATGGCGCGGCATCGAGCCTTTCCAGCACCGCCACGATGCCGGGGATCATCGGCGTGCCTTCAGCCAGACGGTCGCAAAGCCGAGAGTAGAAGCTGTCCACCCAATCCGGCGGCAAGGCGGCCCCGAGGCTGCGCGCGCGCTCTGCGGCCCCGGCAATCGTGCCGCCGACAAACAGCCCCATGATCTGACCAAGCGGCAGGTCCAGACCATAGGCGGCCATTTCATCGCGCAGAAAACTGTTGGTCAGGATTTCGCTGTCCACCACGACCCCGTCGCAGTCGAAAATGACAAGATCAGGGCGCATCGGGGGCCTCATGGGTCAGAAAGGTAACATGGCTCTCGCCATAGCGGCGGTGATCACGCAACGCGAAGCCGGGGGGCGGCAGTTGGGGCGCGTCCTCCTCCCAGACGATACGCGCCTGCTGGGCCAGCCAGCCGCCCGCGCGGGCCGAGGCCAGCGCGCGCGCGCCAAGGCCCTTGCCATAAGGCGGGTCCAGAAAGACCAGCGTGAAACCGGGGCCGCGATTCTCGCCCAGATCGGTAGCATCGCGGCGAAAGACCCTGGTCACGCCCATGGCGCGCATCTTCTCGATATTCTGACGCAGAAGCGCGCGCGCGGTGGCCCCGTCATCGACAAAGGTGCACTGTGCCGCGCCGCGCGACAGGGCCTCCAGCCCCAGCGCGCCGGTCCCGGCGAAAAGGTCCAGCACGCGTGCGCCTTGCACCGCGACGCCGTGGCTGTTGATCAGCAGGTTGAACATCGCCTCGCGCGTCCGGTCCGAGGTCGGGCGCAGATGCGCCTGCGCATCGCCCGCGCCAATCTCCGCCAGTTTCAGCCCGCGCGCCGTCCCGCCGATGATCCTCATGCCCGCAGAAGCGCCTTGAGGTCCGTGCCGGGATCGGCCAGAGCGGCAGGGTCCGGGCTGCGGCCCGCTTCCAGCAGTCGCTTGCCGACCATATAGGCGCGCGGATCGTTCAGCGCATCGACTGCGAGGAACCTGTCCCCGGCGAAATACCAGTGGCTGCGGGCGTCGGTCTGGCGCACAACCACGCGGTCATAACCGGTAT
>SLQN01000450.1 GCA_007131465.1 Paracoccaceae bacterium | reverse complement strand
GCGTGCGGCTGAACCGGGTACGCGTGGCCGAGGCGATGCAGGTCGCACCGGGCCATCTTGTCACCGTGCATCAGGTCCATTCACCCGATGTGGTGACCCTGACCGCCGCCTTGCCCGAGGGCGAACCACACCCAAAGGCAGATGCGATGGTCACGGCGACACCCGGACTTGCGCTTGCGATCCTGACTGCCGATTGCCAGCCGGTGCTGTTTGCGGACCATGACGCACGGGTCATCGGGGCAGCCCATGCGGGATGGCGCGGCGGCTTGAGCGGCATTCTGGAAAATACACTCGACGCGATGGTTGATGCAGGGGCCGATCGCGGCCGGATCGTGGCGGTGATCGGCCCCTGCATCAGCCAGCGCGCCTATGAGGTGGGCGAGGAATTTCTGGAGACCTTTCTCGCCGACGACCCCGCACATGCCCGATTCTTCGCCAACGGGCAGGCGGGAAAATACCAGTTTGATCTCGCAGGCTTTGGTCTGGCGCGCTTGCGCGCCGCAGGCGTCGCCGAGGCTGTCTGGACCCGCCATTGCACCTATGACGACCCGGCCCGCTTCTATTCCTATCGCCGCAGCGTGCATGAAGGTGCTGCGGATTACGGGCGTCTGATATCGGTGATCCGATTGTGACACCGGCAAGGCAGCACTGCCGCGCAAACATCATCAAGCCGTCTCAAACCCGCCCTGTTTCAATGCGATACCACCGTGACGCCGACCCGGAGCAGGGAGACGGCATGAGCCAGGATTTGAAAGGACAGACCGAATGGAAGCGCAATCAAAACATCGCTGGATCACGGCAATGCTGATGCAGGCGCAGTCCGACATGCCGGCCCTGCCGTGGGAACGTGCCGCAAAGCGGGCGCGACGCGCGGCGAAGGCACAGCAGATTCTCAGTTTGGCTGCGCAGTAATTTGCCATCGATTTACGCTGGATTCAGAAGATCGGGTTAATCAAACGCTCGTACGAGTATCTGGAGTGTGTTGTGGCGTAAATGGTAACGGGCGCTCCTGCAGAGCGCCCGTTTGTATTTTCCACGCAATCATGCCGCGTCTTGCGTTGTCCCGGTGACAGGGCTTGCCAGCGTGGCCCGGTCGTTGGCGCCGATATCCGTGCTGATCTCGATGCGGCGGGGCTTCAGCGCCTCGGGCAGTTCGCGCGCAAGTTCGACATGCAGCATGCCATCGACATGGCGCGCATGTGTCACGCGCACATGATCGGCCAGATGGAACCGCCGCTCGAACGCGCGGGTCGCGATGCCGCGATGCAGGAATTCGCGCGCGCTGTCATCTTCGGACGACCGTCCGGTCACGACCAGCGCATTGTCCTTGACATCCACGGTCAGGTCATCTGCCGAAAACCCGGCCACGGCAATCGAGATGCGATAGGCGTTCTCGGCTGTGCGTTCGATATTGTAGGGGGGGTAGGTCGGGGCTTGCAGGTCCGTGGCCAGAACGCGGTCCAGCATGTCGGCCATCCGGTCAAACCCGATTGTCGCCCGGTAAAGCGGGGCAGGATCAAAACGACGCATGAGCATCCTCCATTTTGAAGCGATACAAGTGTTTGCGCGCCTTCCAGAGTGGACAGACGCAGGTCTTTCGGTATCGCCAGCCCTTGTGCGGCACTGACGACTATGCAGATGTGGGAATGCGCCTCGATACTGTCAAGAGGGGTGGATTGCGGTTGACGTCGCCTGCAAAACACAGGCTTCAAGAGGCGCTTGCGGTCCGGTTAACCCTGATTCAGAACGCCGGGAATGCACCGGGGCGGCGCTGCGCCCGCGCCTTGCAACCCGCAATACTTCTATGGTCGCAGAAAGCGCGCTCCGCCGCCTGCGCTCATCTCGCGCGGGCCGGTGCTGGCAGCCGTGGGAACCTGCACGAACCGCCGGTCGCGCGCATCAAGTGCCGCGCGCAGCACATCGAGTTGCGGCCCCAAGGCCACCCCAAGCGATACGTCCTCGATCCCGCCGGCAACCGCGCCGCGCGCCTTGGCTGAAACGACCGAGACGATATGCGGCGTCCCTTGCGTCAGCGAGAACACCGGCGCGCCCGATGATCCGAAATCAACCGAGCAGGACATCATCAGCACCCCCGTGCGGTCCCGCTCCAGCACGCGGCAGCTTTCCTGCAAGGCGGGTGCCTGCAACCGTCCGCGCCCATAGGACACCACCCCGACCTGATCGCCCCTACGCGGTTCGGCGTAGACGGCAAAGGGCCTGACCCCCATCGTGCGGATCGGAAACGTCAGTTCCAGCAACGCCAGATCATGCGAGACATTTTCCAGGCTGACGCCTGCGCCCGGGTTGTAGCGCGGATGCACGACTGACCGGATGACCTGCGCTTCGGCTGCCGCGCGCCCGTTTCGCAACCCGGCCCGGAACAGGACCTGATCATCCGGCACACGCGCCCCGGTATCGCGGTCGAACAGGCAATGCGCTGCCGTCAGCACCAGCTTGTCGGAAATAAGCGCCCCCGTGCACACGCCGCCAGCGCCGATATCAAGTCGCCCTACCCCTTCCCAGCCCTGCGCCTGAAACCCCGATTCGAGCATCTCGAGGGGCCTGTCCTGTGCCCAGAGCGCGGAACCTGTAGCACACAGCATCACCGATGCGGCAATCAACAGTCTGAACACGTGCGATCTCCCCCACAGCTTCACGGTCAGGAGTAGGGGGACACTCTGGCAGGAACGTGGCAGTTCCGCGGCACGATCAGCGCAAGCGCGGAATCCCTGCATCCGGCCCAAGTGCACGGGGCCGTGGCCCGCCTGTGGCCCAGTCCAGCAACTCGACCGTGTGGAGAACCGGAACTTCCGTGCCGGACCCGATCTGCATCATGCAGCCGATATTGCCTGCTGCGATGACATCGGGCGTTTTCGCTTCCAGTGTCGTGATCTTGCGCGCCCGCAACTGGCCTGAAATCTCGGGCTGCATCAGGTTGTAGGTCCCGGCAGACCCGCAGCACAGATGGCTGTCCTTCGGCTCGACCACCTTGAAGCCCGCGCGCTTGAGAAGGTCCTTGGGAAACGTCTTGATCTGCTGGCCATGCTGCAACGAACAGGCCGCGTGATAGGCAACAGTCAATGCCTGATCCGCCCCTTTGGGCAGGTCCAGCTTCATCAGCACTTCGCTGACATCCATTGCGATGGCGCTGACGGCCTTCGCCTCTTGCGCCAGCCTTTCCGTGCGGAACATGTGGCCGTAATCCTTGACCGTCGTGCCGCAACCCGAGGTGTTGATCACAATCGCATCGAGCCCCTCGCCCTGCATTTCCCGCCACCAGGCGCGGATGTTCTTCGCCGCTGTCGCGTGGCTCTCGGCGGTCTTGCCCATGTGATGGGTCAGTGCACCGCAGCAGCCCTGCCCCTCTGCAATCACCACTTCGCAGCCCAGACGGCGCAACAGGCGGATGGTCGCATCATTGATATCAGTGTTGAGCGCGCGCTGCGCACAGCCCGTCATCAGCGCCACGCGCATCTTGCGGGCACCTTCGGGCGCAAAGACCTGCGGATCATCATTACGGCTGACGGGCGGGATATGTTTCGGGGCCATGTCGAGCATCGCGCGCAATCGCGCATCGGGCATGAGCCGCCTGAACGGCCGCCCCATCTTCGCGCCCAGAAGCGCCAGCCGGAACCGCGTCGGATAGGGCAGGATGCGCGCCAGCACCCAGCGCAGTGCGCGGTCGGACAAGGGCCGCTTGTAGGTCTGTTCGATATATTCGCGCGCATGATCGACCAGATGCATGTAATGCACGCCCGAAGGGCAGGTCGTCATGCAAGCCAGGCACGACAGGCAGCGGTCGATATGCTTGACGGTCTTTTCATCCGCCGGGCGGCCCTTTTCCAGCATGTCCTTGATCAGATAGATACGCCCGCGCGGGCTGTCCAGCTCATCCCCCAGCACGGCATATGTCGGGCAGGTGGCGGTGCAGAACCCGCAATGGACACAGGTGCGCAACACCTCGTTGGACCGCTGGGTGGCCGGGTCTTTCAACTGTTCGGGCGAAAAAAGCGTCTGCATTGTGACTACCCCATCAAGCCGGGGTTGAGCACCCCGCGCGGGTCAAACTTGGCGCGCAACCCTTGCGCGATAGCGGCCAGCGGCGCGGCCTCGGGCTGGAACGCCGATATTGCCGCGCGCGTCGCTTCAGAGGCGCGGATCAGCGTGGCATGCCCCCTGAACGCGCCCAGACGGGCGCGCAGGTCCGTGCCTTCGGGTGCAAGCGCCCAGATCAGCCCGCCGCCCCAATCCATCTGCACCGGGCATCCGGCGCGCGCAACGATTCCGGGCGCGTCCGATGGCCGGACCGAAATCCGCCACACATCGCCTTCGCGCCCGGCAAAGCCCGTCACGTCGCGAACTGCCTGCCAATGCGCGCGACTTTCCTCGGCATCAACCGTGTCCCACGTGCCCTCCAGGGCCGCGATCAGGGCCGTGCGCCGATAGGCAACCTGTTTTGCAAACCCTTCGATACGCAGCGCTACGCGCCCGTCTTCGGACCTCGCCGCGCCATTGACCTCGAACGGTGTGCCCAGCGCCTGCGACATCAGCGCGACGGCGACCTCCGGCTCCAGCGGCCCGGACAAGAGCGTCGCTTCGGTTTCCGGGACCGGCAGCAGCTTGAACGAACATTCCGTCAGCACCCCCAGCGTGCCCCAGCTTCCGGCCATCAGCTTGACAAGGTCATACCCGGTCACGTTCTTCATCACGCGCCCGCCATTCTTGACGATCCGCCCTGCGCCATCCACAAAGCGCACCCCGATCAGGCTGTCCCGACACGCGCCTGCCTGCACCCGGCGCGGGCCCGAGGCATTGGCGGCAACCATGCCCCCGACACTCGGCGCGCCTTCAGCACCCAGAAGTGCGCGCATGTCCATCGGCTCGAACGCCAGGCGCTGGTTTTCCTGCGCCAGCGCTGCCTCCACTTCGGCCAGGGGCGTGCCTGCCTTGGCCACCAGCGTCAATGCGCCCGGTTCATAAAGCGTGATCCCGGTCAGTCCGTCCGTTTCAAGAACCTCGCCACGCACGGGATTGCCCACACCGCGCGTGCCGCCGCCGCGTATCCGAAGCGCGCCGGGCGCGTCGCGCACCAGGTCCGACAGATCGTCTTCACTCATTGGTCGCATCGCTCGACCCCTTCTTTCAACGCCAACAGGCTATGCCCTGCCGGAAATCATGCGGGAAACATCCCGGTTCGGGTCGCACAATCTGACCCGGCGGGCAACTCCATGCGCCGCGAAGCCCGTTCAGGCGGCCCGCCGCGCGGCACTCGACTCCAGTGGGAAGACCTTGGCCGGGTTCAGCAGCCAGTTCGGATCGAAGACATCCTTGACCTTCATCTGCGCCTCGAGGTCTGCCGGTGCAAACTGCACGTTCATGAGGTCGCGCTTCTCGATGCCCACACCATGCTCGCCCGTCAGGCAGCCCCCGGCTTCGACACAGAGTTTCAGGATTTCCGCGCCAAAAGCCTCGCACAGTTCCAGATCGCCGGGCTTGTTGGCATCATACAGGATCAGCGGGTGCATGTTGCCATCGCCCGCATGAAACACATTCGCCACCCCCAGCCCGAATTCGCGGCTCATTTCGCCGATCCGGCGCAGCACGAAGGGCAGCGAAGATACCGGGATCGTGCCATCAAGGCACATGTAATCCGCAATCTGGCCCATCGCCCCAAAGGCCGATTTGCGCCCCAGCCAGATCTTCTTGCTCTCGGCCTCGGACTGGCTTTCGCGCAGCTCGACCGGGTTGTGGCGGTGTGCAATCTGCTTGATCAGACCAAGCTGTTCATCAATCTCGGCCTCTGACCCCTCGACCTCGACGATCAGCAACGCCTCGCAATCCGGATATCCCGCCTTGGCGAAATCCTCGCAGGCCCGGATGCAGGGCCGGTCCATGAATTCGATCGCGACAGGCAGGACGCCCGCCTTGATGATATCAGACACGCAGGCCCCCGCGACCTCGTTGCTGTCAAACCCCATCAGCACGGGCCGCGCCCCTTCGGGCTTGGGCAGGATGCGCAGGGTGGCCTCGGTCACAACCCCAAGCTGACCTTCGGACCCGCAGACCAGCCCCAAAAGATCATAGCCCGCCGCATCCAGATGCGCGCCACCGATTTCGATGATCGTGCCATCCATCAGAACCAGCGTGACCCCAAGCAGGTTGTTCGTCGTAACCCCGTATTTCAGGCAATGCGCCCCGCCGGAATTCATGGCGATATTGCCTGCAATCGCGCAGGCCAACTGGCTGGAGGGATCGGGTGCGTAGAAGAAACCATCGCCCTCCACGGCATCCGTCACAGACAGGTTGGTCATGCCGGACTGCACACGGATGAAGCGGTCATCGTAATTCACTTCCAGCACATCGCGCAGCCGCGCCACGCCCAGAATGACGGAATCTTCTGTCGGGAGCGCGCCGCCCGCCAGTGACGTGCCCGACCCGCGCGGTACGACCGGGACGCCTTCCTCATGGCAGACCCGCAGGATGGCGGACACTTCCTCGGTCGTAGACGGCAGGACGACAGCCAGCGGGATGCAACGATAGGCCGTCAGCGCGTCGCATTCATAGGCGCGCCGCTCGGCCTCGTCCGTGATCAGCGCATCAGCTGCAACCAAGGGCGCAAGCCGCGCGACCACGCGGTCGCGCTTGCCGATTACGGCCGCGTTGGGTAGTGGCATTTCCATGATCCGTCCCCCCTGTAATTGGTAAAATAATATTACCAATTCTGCAAAAAGCAAGGGGGTTTATGCGCTGCCCAGCGCGCGCAGGGCCAGCGACCCCGCAATGGCCCACATCACGACGCCAATCGCGACCTCCAGCACCGCCCAGGCACGCGGGCGCGCCAGCACCGGGGCAAGCAGCCTTGCGCCATATCCCAAGGTTGCAAAGAATACGAAAGATGCTGCAATCGCTCCGGCCCCGAAGGCCCAGTGATGGGGTGCATATTGCATCGACAACGCCCCCAAGAGTGCGACCGTGTCCAGATAGACATGCGGGTTCAACCATGTCAGGGCAAGGCAGATAGCGACGACACGTCCCCGCGCCACGGGCCTGTCCTGCACGGGCAAAAGTGCGCCCGCGCCTTGCAACGCGGCGCGAAAACGCAGCGCGCCATAGGCCAGCAGGAACCCCACCCCACCCCAGAGCATGAAAAGCTGAAAACCGGGCCAGGCCCCAGTCAGCACTTGCGCCCCTGCCACCCCCAGCGCCACAAGCACAGCATCCGAGATGGCGCAGATCAGGACCACTGTTCCCACATGCTCGCGCCGCACGCCCTGGCGCAGGACAAAGGCATTTTGCGCCCCGATAGCCGCGATCAGTCCAAGACCGGACAGAAACCCCGCGACGCTGCTGCCGATCATGCCTATCCTCACACCTGTCGCCGCTAAAGACCGTCCCGTGGGTGCCAGAGTCAAGAGGCCGCGCAGGGTGCGCGGCCTCATTCCTGGCATTCAGGACTAGACTCGTGGGTCAGGTCATTCGGCAGGCACGGCCTCGGGCGACCGGCTGACCCCGAAATGGCGGCGGTTGAGGTGAAGCACCAGCCAGATCATCGCCACCTGTGCAACCAGTGCCACGGCCGTCAGCGCCCAGAAGGCCGGACCGAACTTGGCGATCAACCCGGCCTCGACCAGCCCCTTGTTGACAAAGAAATGCAGCAGCACCGCAAAGCCCACACCGGGACAGACCAGTGCATAGGACCCGGGGGAATTTTCTGTGCCGAACAGGAAGCGCCGCGCATAGCCCTGCCGGATCAGGATCAGACCCGCAAACAGTAGGAACAGCACCTGCACCGACAGGAACCTTGCCAGGGTGACAAGGGTTTCTCCTGCCATCGCGTCGGACCCGAAATGCACGCCCAATCCGTGGCTCTGGCGCAGGCTCAGGATGCCCAGCACGGCCAGCAGGGGCACGATGATCGACAGCGTGGGCGCGGTCTCGGCATTCGCGCCATTCTCCATCATCGACCGCAAGCCAAGGATCATGGCGACGACAGCGATCAGCGCCGATGTCATGAGAAAGAAGGTCGAGAGGATCAGCCCCAACCCGGCCACAGCGGGCGTTCCACTAAGTGCGGCGGGCGCGGCCAGACCCACACCAACCATCGCAAAGGCAAAGGCCGGCAGGACCTGCCCGAAATTGTTGTTGG
>SLQN01000066.1 GCA_007131465.1 Paracoccaceae bacterium | reverse complement strand
GCGCATCCCGATCCGCGCCTCGGGGAGCGAGCGGTTGATTGACGAAGAAGCCGCGCGCATGATGGCGCGCATCCCGATCCGCGCCTCGGGGAGCGAGCGGTTGATTGACGAAGAAGCCGCGCGCATGATGGCCGAGGCCGGATTGACGCTGGAGAGCCATTGACGCTGCGCGCGCAGCGGCGCAACAACAGCGCCATGAGCATCTGCGAGTTCCGCTTTCATGGCCATGCGCTGGTCGCGCGTCCCTCGGGCGCGCTCTACTGGCCTGCCGAGGGGGCGCTGGTCGTGGCCGATCTGCATCTGGGCAAGTCCGAACGCATGGCGCGGCGCGGCGGCGCGCTTCTGCCTCCGTTCGAGACGCAGGCCACGCTGGAGCGGCTGGACACTGACTTGTGCGCTGTCAAGGCGCAGCGGCTGATCCTGCTGGGGGACAGTTTCGACGATGACCGCGCAGACCTGGGCGCGGCGCAGGGCCTGCTGGATGCCATCTGCGCGCGAACCGAGACTGTGTGGATCACCGGCAATCACGACCCCGCGCGGGAGGCCCTGCCGGGGCGCAGTGTCAGCGCGCTGGACATAGGAGGCGTGAGCCTGCGCCATATCGCGGGGCAGGGGCCGGATATTTCGGGCCATTATCATCCGAAGTTCCGCATCTCCGGCCAGCGCCGTCCGGCATTTCTGCTGGGACAGGCGCATCTGATCCTGCCGGCCTTCGGCACATATACGGGCGGGCTGGACCATGACGCCGCCCCTCTGGCGGGCCTTGTTCCGCAAGGCTGCGCGATCCTGACAGGGCAAAGCGCGCGCATGGTCCCGATAGATCACACAAGGCGCAGGCGATTGTAACGTCGCAGGCGAAGTCACGCCAAGCGATTGCGCATTGCATTCTAAGACTGGATCGGCGCGCAAATTCGGGATATGCTGTACCCCAAGACCCGAAAATAGGGCGACACAGGCAAACCGGCCGCGCCGGGCACAGGATCGAGGCAGTTCGATGACGGAAATGGTCTATGGGACCACGCCAGTGCGCGTGGTTGAGCCTGTCATCCCAAGATGGTGGCGCACGATCGACAGGGTCACATTGACCTGCGTGCTGCTGCTGATGGCCGTTGGCCTGCTGCTGGGGCTCGCGGCCTCGCCGCCGCTGGCGACACGCAACGGCTTGCCGCCCTTCTTCTATGTCCAGCGGCAGGTGTTCTTTGGCGTGCTGGGCGTCGTGGCGATGCTGGCGATGTCGATGTGTTCGCCCGATCGCATCCGGCGTATCGGGGTGGTCGGGTTCTTCATTTCGCTGCTCGCGCTCATGCTGCTGCCGTTCTTCGGCACGGATTTCGGCAAGGGCGCTGTGCGCTGGTTCAGCCTGGGGTTCGGCGCGATCCAGCCGTCGGAATTCCTCAAGCCGATGCTGGCGATCTTCGCGGCCTGGCTGATGGCGGCGGGGCAGGAGCCGTCGGGTCCGCCGGGCAAGGCGCTGTCGCTGGGCTTCACGATGCTGGTGCTGGGGCTGCTGGTCATCCAGCCCGATTTCGGGCAGGCAGCACTTGTCGCGGCGGGCTGGATGGTGATGTATTTCGTGGCTGGTGCGCCGATGTTCTTTCTGTTGGGCTTTGCCGGGATCATCCTGGCCGGGGGTTACCTTGCCTATGGCAGTTCCGAGCATTTCGCCCGCCGCATCGACGGTTTCCTGACTGCCGAGATCGACCCGCGCACGCAGCTTGGCTATGCCCAGAACGCGATATCGGAGGGTGGTTTCTTTGGCACCGGCGTTGGGGAGGGGCGCGTGAAGTGGAACCTCCCCGATGCGCATACAGATTTCATCATCGCGGTCGCCGCCGAGGAATACGGCCTGATCCTCGTGCTGTTCATCATCGGGCTTTACGCCACGATCCTGTTCCGGTCACTGTTTCGGCTGATGCGCGAACGCGACGCTTTCATCCGGCTTGCGGGCACGGGGATCGTGGTCGTCTTCTCGATTCAGGCCATGATCAACATGGGGGTCGCGGTCCGGCTGTTACCCTCGAAAGGCATGACTCTGCCGTTCGTCAGCTATGGCGGGTCATCGCTGCTTGCGACCGGGGTGGCGATCGGTATGTTGCTGGCATTCACGCGCGCACGCCCGCAGGGCGAGATCGGCGAATTGCTCGCCCGGCGCGCGCAACCTCAGGGGCACTGACATGGCCAAGCCGCCGCTTCTGTTGATCGCCGCCGGAGGGACCGGGGGGCATATGTTCCCCGCGCAGGCCCTGGCCGAAACGATGCTGGCCCGCGGCTGGCGGGTAAAGCTTTCGACCGATGCACGCGGCGCGCGCTATGCCGGGGGTTTCGCGCCAGAGGTGAAGGTCGAACAGGTGCGCGCCGCGACCTTCGCGCGGGGCGGGTTTGTGGAAAAGGCGAAAGTGCCGTTCGTGCTCGCGCTGGGTGTGATGAGCGCGGCGCTGCGCATGGTCCTGGACCGGCCGCGCGCGGTTGTGGGCTTTGGCGGCTATCCGTCGATTCCCGCCGTGCTGGCGGCCTGGGCCTTGCGCGTGCCGCGCATGATCCATGAACAAAATGGCGTGCTGGGCCGCGTGAATGCCCTGTTTGCCCGCCGTGTGGACAAGCTGGCCTGCGGCACATGGCCGACCGAGATGGCCGAGGGGTTGCAGGCGGAATTCACCGGCAATCCGGTGCGCGCGGCGGTGCTGGAACGCGCGGGCGCGGGCTATATCCCGCCGGGCGATTATCCGATGGACCTGCTGGTAATCGGCGGATCGCAAGGCGCGCGCATCCTGTCGGATGTGGTGCCCGAAGCGATTGCAGGCCTGCCCGAGGAGATCCGGCGCAACATCAGCGTCGCACATCAGGCGCGAGAAGAAGATATCGACCGCGTCGTGGCCGCATATGATGCCGGCGGTGTCGCCGCCGAGATCGCGCCCTTCTTCACCGATATTCCGCGCCGCCTGTCGGAATGCCAGCTTGTGATCAGCCGGGCCGGGGCCTCATCAGTGGCCGATATCTCGGTCATCGGGCGCCCGTCGGTGCTTGTGCCCTATGCGGCGGCAACCGGCAATCATCAGGCCGCGAATGCGCGGATGCTCTCGCGCGTGGACGCGGCCGTGGTCTTTCCCGAAAGCCAGTTCACGCCCGATGCCCTGCGCGAGACGATCCTGTCAATCCTGACCAACCCCCGCGCCGCTTCTGCCATGGCACAGGCCGCGCTTGGCGCAGGCCGCGCCGATGCGGCAGCGCGGCTTGCGGATCTGGTCCAGACCCTTGCCGGAGAGGAAACCCAATGAGCCCCGCAACCAAGCTTCCCACCGATATCGGCCCGATCCATTTCATCGGCATTGGCGGAATCGGCATGTCGGGCATTGCCGAAGTTCTGATCACGCTTGGCTATGACGTGCAGGGGTCTGACCTCAAACCGACCGCGATCACCGAGCGGCTGGTCGGCCTTGGCGCGCAGGTCATGATCGGGCAGCGGGCCGACAATCTGGGGGCTGCGGCCG
Source organism: Paracoccaceae bacterium (assembly GCA_007131465.1). Classification (GTDB taxonomy): domain Bacteria; phylum Pseudomonadota; class Alphaproteobacteria; order Rhodobacterales; family Rhodobacteraceae; genus Roseinatronobacter. The sequence goes on along the minus strand of SLQN01000066.1, from coordinate 4,710 downwards.
TGATCGTCATGTCCACGGCAATCAAGCCTGACAATCCCGAACTTCTGGAAGCGCGCCGCCTTGGGCTGCCGGTCGTGCGCCGGGCCGAGATGCTGGCCGAGTTGATGCGGCTACGGTCCAACATCGCGATTGGCGGTACGCATGGCAAGACCACGACCACCACGATGGTCGCGGCGCTCTTGGATGAAGGCGGGCTGGACCCGACGGTCATCAATGGCGGGGTGATCCATGCCTATGGGTCCAACGCGCGGGCGGGTGCGGGCGAATGGATGGTGGTCGAGGCGGATGAGAGCGATGGCAGCTTCAACCGCCTGCCTGCGACCATCGCCATCGTGACCAATATCGACCCCGAACATATGGAGCACTGGGGCAGTTTCGACGCCCTTCGCAAGGGGTTTCATGATTTCGTCAGCGGCATTCCGTTCTACGGGTTGGCGATCTGCTGCACCGACCATCCCGAAGTGCAGGCATTGGTGGCCCGGCTGACAGATCGGCGCGTCGTGACCTTCGGGTTTAACGCGCAGGCCGATATCCGCGCGATGAACCTGCGCTATGACGCCGGGATCGCGCATTTCGACATCGCACTTCAGGACGAGAGGCGGATGATCAAGGGATGCAGCCTGCCCATGCCGGGGGATCACAATGTCTCCAACGCGCTGGCCGCTGTGGCGGTGGCGCGGCATCTGGGGATGAACGCGGCAGAAATCCGCACCGCGCTGGCCAAGTTTGGCGGCGTGAACCGGCGCTTCACCCGCGTGGGCGAGGTGGGCGGTGTGACCATCATCGACGATTACGGCCATCACCCGGTCGAGATTGCGGCTGTCCTGCGCGCCGCGCGCCAGGCGCTGGGGGGCACGGGGCGCGTGATTGCCGTGCATCAGCCGCATCGCTTCACCCGCCTGTCGAGCCTGTTCGAGGATTTCTGCACCTGCTTCAACGAAGCCGATGTCGTGGCGATTGCGCCCGTCTATGGCGCGGGGGAAGACCCGATTCCGGGGGCGAGCCGCGATGACCTGCTGGCCGGCCTGAAAGCGCATGGACATCGCGCGGCCCATGCCGTTGATACCGAGGATGACCTTGAGACGCTGGTGCGCGCCCATGCCGGGCCGGGCGATATGGTGGTCTGCCTCGGGGCTGGCACGATTTCTGGCTGGGCGCATGGGCTGTTGCCGCGTTTGCAGACGAAAGCCGCCTGATGGGACCGGAAATTCGCGTCTATCTGCTGATGGGACTGGCGCTGCTGGCAGGGGCGCTGCTTGGCGCGCTTCTGATCCGCAATGGCTGGATGCGGGCCTATGGCGCGCTGCTTGCCGGGCATCTTCTGGCGGCTGCCGGATTGTTCATCGCCGCGCGACAGGGCGCGCAGATGCAAGGGCTTGGCCATGCCGTGGTGCTGGCCGTATTCGTGTTACCCGCATCGCTGGGCCTTGGGCTGGGTGCCGGTTTCGCCTGGTGGCGCAAGCGCGGCGCGCGCGGGGACTGAGGGTCTGCCCGGGCAGATGTCTTGGCTTTGAGATGCCCGCCCCATTTCTAAGCGCCATGCTGAAATAGCGCGCGCATGCCGCCAAAAATTATTGCATAGCAGTTTTACCTGCACAAGAATGGTGCAAGGTCACGGCGAAGTGGCTGTGTGGATGTCGCGCTGCAATGACAGTGCAATCAGACGCGCTTACGCACGATCCAGATGACCAACAGGAGGGTTCTGAATGTACTACCGCACAGTTACCGCTGCACTTGGCTTCAGCGCATTCGCTGCCGCCGCCACGGCGCAGACGTCCATGCCCTTCGCGCTGGACTGGCGCTTTGAAGGCCCGTCGGCGCCCTATTTCGTGGCCATCGACAAGGGCTATTTCGCCGATGCCGGGCTCGAGGTCGAAGTGACCGCCGGGCAAGGCAGCCTCGATGCGATCCCGAAAGTCGCGACCGGGGCGTTCCCGGTCGGCTTTGCCGATATCAACAGCCTGATCAAGTTCCTCGACCAGAACCCCGATGCGCCGGTCATCGGGGCGATGATGGTCTATGACAAGCCGCCCTTCGCGATTGTCGGGCGCAAGTCGCTGGGGATCGAGGAACCCTCGGATCTGGAAGGCCGCATTCTGGGTGCGCCGCCCCCGGACGGGGCGTTCGCGCAATGGCCGATCTTTGTTGCCACGACAGGGATCGACGAATCGCTGGTGACGATCGAACCCGTGGGCTTTCCCACGCGCGAGCCGTCGCTGGCGGAAGGCACGGTTGATGCCGTGACCGGGTTCAGCTTCACATCCTTCCTGAGCACCGCGCGTCTGGGTGTGCCCGAAGAGGATCTGACCGTCATCCTGATGGCCGATCACGGGGTCGATCTGTATGGCAACGTGATCATCGTGAACACCGATTTCGCCGAAGCCAATCCCGACGCTGTCCGCGCGTTTCTGGAAGCCGTCGCGCTGGGATGGGTGGACACGATCGCGGACCCGGCGGCGGCCATCGAAAGCCTGACCAGCCGCAACCCGGCGATGGATGCCGAACTGGAACTGCGTCGTCTTGAACTGGCGATGCAGGATTCGGTCGTGACCGACTGGGTGCTGGCGAATGGCATGGGCATCATCGATGCAGAGCGCTTCGCCAATGCGATCGAGCAGATCAAGCTGACCTATGACTACCAGACAGAGCCTGATGCCGCGCTGTATTTCACCGATGCTTTCCTGCCCGAAGGTGGCTTCAAACTCGACTAAGACACCTTGACGCCAGTGCCCCCTGCGGCGCTGGCGTTCCATATTGGGGACGGCATGAAGAATTTGATTGAAATTAAGGGCGTCAAGCACGCCTACAAGACCGACGATGGCCCACTGCCGGTGCTGGACGGTTTGGAGATCACGGTTCCCGAAGGCGGCTTTGTCGCGGTTGTGGGTCCGTCGGGCTGTGGCAAATCCACGCTGACGCGGCTGATCGCTGGTCTGATGAAGCCCGACGCCGGCGAAGTCTGGCTGCATGGCGAGCGCGTGAAGGGCCCGCGTTCAACGGTGGGGATGGCGTTCCAGAACCCGGTCCTGCTGGAATGGCGCACAATTCTCAAGAACGTATTGTTGCCGCTGGAAATCGTCCCGACCAAGCTTAGCAAGGCGCAGGCAGACGAGCGCGCGCGCTTTCTGCTGGCACTGGTCGGGCTGGAAGGGTTCGAGGACAAGCGCCCGTCAGAGCTTTCGGGCGGCATGCGCCAGCGTGCCTCGCTGTGCCGCGCGCTGATCCACCAGCCTGATGTGCTGATCCTTGACGAACCCTTCGGCGCGCTGGATGCCTTCACGCGCGAGGACCTGTGGCAAACCATGCACCGGGTCAAGGAACGTGAACCCTTTACTGGCGTCCTGATCACGCATGACCTGCGCGAATCGATCTTTCTGGCCGATCAGGTGGTGGTTTTGTCCGGCCGTCCTGCACGCACGCAATATGTCCTCGATGTTCCCTCGAAAGGGCCGCGCACGCTGGACGACCTGTATACTCAGGACGCTGTGGACCAGCTTGCGATCCTGCGCCACCAGATCCAGATTGCGCAGGGCCGCGCCGCCCCCGAGGATGCGCCCCAGGATGCCTCCGCATGAGTGCGCAGAAGTATCTGCGCGCCATTGCCGTGCCGCTGATTGCCGTAATTGTCTTCCTTGGGTTCTGGGAATGGCTGGTCTGGGTCAATGGCTGGCCCAAGTTCAAGATGGCCGCGCCATCGGACCTGCCGCCAGCCTATCAGCGCCACTGGGGCCTGTTCCTGTCGATGGGGTGGCAGACCTTGTGGCGCACAGTGGTGGGTCTGTTGCTGGCCGTCATCTTCGGCACGCTGCTGGGCATGATCATGGGGTTCTCGCGGACGATGCGGGATGCGCTGTATCCATTGCTGGTGGGCTTCAATGCCATCCCCAAGGCAACGGTTGTGCCGATTGTCGCGCTGATGTTCGTGGGCCAGCATGATTTCAACACTGTGCTTCTGGCCTTCATGATCTCGTTCTTCCCGATTGCGGTTTCGGTCAGCATCGGGCTTTCCACGCTGGAGCCGGAATACCGTGACATCCTGCGCAGTCTTGGCGCGTCGCAGGCCACGATTTTCTGGAAGATCGCGCTGCCCAAGACCCTGCCGGAATTCTTCGGGGCCCTGAAAGTCGCCGTGACGCTGGCCTTTATCGGCACGAACCTGATGGAAATTGTCAGCCCGCATGGCCGGGGTCTGGGGGCCTTGTTCGACAGCGGGCGCACCAATTCGGATTTCCCGCTAATGTTCGCGGTGCTGATCGCCTTGGCGTTTCTTGGCATTGTGCTTTACTACATTGTCGTGGCGCTGGAAAAATTCTTTGCAGGCTGGGCGGAACGTGCCCCAAGCTGAGATCGGGTGCGGCGTTCATTCCGTCTGGATTTCGCGGGGGCGCTCAGCCCCCGTTTTCCGTTGGGACGCGGGCAAATTGTCGCCTTCGGAGGCAGATGCCGGAACACTGTCCCGCAGGTTGATCGGCGATCCGAACACGGTGCCGGGCGGCGGGCTGGGATGGGAGAAATTTCTTATCATTGCGCCTATATGGCAATAATTCGGGAAAATATTCTATAATGATGGGAGGCCTCAAGGAGTCGTCCCATGCAGCATTTCCCCGTTTTCCTGGACTTGAACGAGTCCCGCGTCGTGTTCGCGGGCGGGGGCGAGATTGCACTGGCCAAGCTGCGGCTGCTCTTGAAGACCCGGGCGCAGATCACGCT
>SLQN01000157.1 GCA_007131465.1 Paracoccaceae bacterium | reverse complement strand
TTGAACACAAAGCCCGTGACCTTGTCCTCCTCGGGCGCGATCTGGCGCGATTCGGCCTTCTGCACCTGCGGTTGCGGGGCGAAATCTGCGATGCCTTCCATCAACTCCTTCACGCCGAAGGAATTGATGGCCGATCCGAACCAGATCGGCGACAGATGCCCTTCGAGCACCGATTGCGGGCTGAGCGGTGGCAGCAACTCGCGCGCCATCTCCACCTCCTCGCGCAGTTTTGCCAGCAGGTCGGGGGGAATATGCGCCTCCATCAAAGGATCATCCAGCCCGTTCAGAACAATGGACTCCCCGCGCTTGTTGCGATCGGCCCGGTCCATCAGTTCCAGCCGGTCGCGCAGAAGATCATAGCAGCCAAGGAACTCTGCCCCCGTGCCGATGGGCCAGCTTGCAGGGGTCACGTCAATCGCCAGATTCTGCTGGATCTCGTCGATAATGTCGAAGGTCTCGCGGCTTTCGCGGTCCATCTTGTTGCAGAACGTCAGGATCGGCAGGTCGCGCAGGCGGCAGACCTCGAACAGTTTGCGGGTCTGGGATTCGACACCCTTGGCCCCGTCAATGACCATGATCGCGGCATCCACGGCAGTCAGCGTGCGGTAAGTGTCTTCCGAGAAATCCGAGTGGCCGGGGGTATCGACCAGATTGTAGCGGTATTTGCCGAAATCGAACGACATGGCCGAGGCCGAAACCGAGATGCCCCGGTCCTTCTCCATCTGCATGAAATCGGACCGTGTGCGCCGCGCCTCGCCCTTGGCGCGCACTTGGCCCGCCATCTGAATCGCCCCGCCAAACAGCAGGAATTTTTCGGTCAGCGTCGTCTTGCCCGCATCGGGATGCGAGATGATGGCGAAGGTGCGCCGCCGCGCAATCTCCAGCGGCAATTCAGGGCGATTTTTTCCGTGGTCAAGCATGGCGCGCGTATAGGGCGGCGCGCGCGCGCGCGCAAGTTATTGCGCGCAGTCCTTGCAGAACGGCGTTGCCGGCAACAGGTCCAGCCGCTCGGCACTGATATCTGTGCCGCATTTGACGCAGACCCCGTATTCGCCATCCTTTATGCGCTGCAATGCCGCATCCAGCATCACGATTTCCCGCTTCGCAGCCATGCCAAGCGCCTCCAGCGTCTCGTCCTCGCTATGTTCCACGGCGTTGTCCTCCCAATCCGGGCTGCCATGTGTGCCAAGCTCCTGCTCCACGGATGTCATCCGCGCCAGAAGTTCCAGCCGGCGTTCCGTGATCTGTGCCTTGCGGGCGGAAATATCGGTCATGTCTGCGTTCCCTCTGTCTGTTCGGCCCATCTTATGCAGACGCGGCATGCGTGTCCTTGATCCGTGTCAGTCTTTTGCCGGGCTGAAGAATAAATCCCTCTTTCCGCAACCGCGCGCGCAGGCTATCAGTCCCCCATGTTGAAAACCCGCATCATCCCCTGTCTGGACGTGGCCGATGGCCGCGTGGTCAAGGGTGTAAATTTCGTGGACCTGCGCGATGCGGGCGACCCGGTCGAGGCGGCGAAAGCCTATGATGCCGCAGGCGCGGACGAATTATGCTTTCTCGACATCCACGCCACGCATGAAAACCGGGGCACGATGTTCGATCTGGTCACGCGCACGGCTGAAAACTGCTTCATGCCGCTGACGGTCGGTGGGGGCGTGCGCACTGTCGCGGATGTGCGCGCGCTGCTGCTGGCGGGTGCGGACAAGGTGTCATTCAATTCCGCCGCGGTGGCCGACCCTGATGTGGTGGCGCGTGCGGCAGACAGGTTCGGCAGCCAGTGCATCGTGGTGGCGATTGACGCCAAGACGGTCAGCCCCGGCAAGTGGGAGATTTTCACCCATGGCGGGCGGCAGCCCACGGGCATTGATGCCGTGGAGTTTGCCCGCACTGTGGCCGCGAAGGGCGCGGGCGAGATATTGCTGACAAGCATGGACCGCGACGGCACGCGCGCAGGCTTCAACCTGCCCCTGACGCGCGCCATCGTCGATGCTGTGGGCATTCCCGTCATCGCCTCGGGCGGGGTCGGCACGCTGGATCATCTGGTCGACGGCGTGACCATCGCCGGGGCCTCGGCGGTGCTGGCGGCGTCGATCTTCCATTTCGGCGATTTCACCATCGCCGAGGCCAAGGCCCATATGGCCGCCGCGGGCATCCCCGTGAGGCTGGCATGAGCGCGCTGGAGCGGCTGGCCGCCACCATCGCCGCGCGCGAGGGCGCGGACCCCGACACGAGTTGGACCGCGAAGCTGCTGGCCAAAGGCCCCGAAAAATGCGCCGAGAAATTCGGCGAGGAAGCCATCGAGGCCGTGATCGAGGCGGTGAAGGGCGACCCCGCGCGCCTGACCTCGGAAGCGGCGGATGTGCTTTATCATCTGCTGGTCATGTGCGCCGCACGCGGTGTGTCGCTGGTGGAAATCGAGGCTGAACTGGCGCGGCGCGAAGGCGTGTCGGGACTGGCCGAGAAGGCCACGAGACAGCCCTGAGCAACCCTTGCCCTGCCTTTGCGCCGGGTATAAGCAAAACATGTTAATCAACCACAAGGGCGCTGTGCATGAGTGACTGGCTGCTCTCGCTTGTCGGCACGCCAGAGGGCGCGCGCCTTGCCACGCTGTTCGCGCTGACCGCAGCCCTCGCGCATGCCATCTTCGGCGCGCTGCAAAAGGGCCTGCATGATCCCTGGCTCTCGCGCGGGTCCATTGATCTGGCGCTTGTGGTGCTGTCCGCCCCCATCGCGCTGTTTGTCTACGGCCCGCCTGCCCCGCATATGTGGCCGGTTCTGGCCGGCGTGGTGGTGATCCATTTCCTCTACAAGCTGGCGATGGCGCTGGCCTATGAACGGGCAGCCTTCACTGTGGTCTACCCGGTTGTGCGCGGCACGGGCCCGCTGATCACTGTGCTTGCGGCGATGGCGCTGTTCGGGGAAAGCTATACTGCAATGCAATGGCTGGGTGTGGCCTGCCTGTCAGGCGGCATCCTGCTGTTGGCGCTGCGCAACCTGTCGGAAGAACAGATCGACCTGCGCGCACTCAAGATCGGGCTGGCCTATGCGCTGGCGGGTGGCGTCATGGTGGCCGTCTACACCACCTATGACGCCTGGGCGATCCGGCTGTCGGGCGACCCGATGAACTTTCTCGCCTGGTTCTTCTTCCTGTCCTCGGTGGATTTCGTGCTGGTCGCAGGCTGGCGCTGGCGCAGGATGGCGCATCCGCCCCGCCCGCTGCCGTTGCTGCTGCGGGGGCTTGCGGGCGCGCTGATCGCCTATGTCAGCTTCGGCGCGGTCATGATCGCAACCCTGATCGGCAAGGTGGGCGAAGCGGCCGTGCTGCGCGAAACCTCGACCGTATTTGCGGCCCTGATCGGCTGGTTCATCCTCAAGGAACGCGTCGGCCCGCGCAAACTGGCGCTGATGTGCCTGATCGCGCTGGGTGCCCTGATCGTGGAATTCGGGCGGTAGGGCGCGCAGGCAACCTGCGTCAGAGGCGCGAGGACAGGATCCCCGTATTGATCCCGCCCATGCGCAATTCCCCGAACAGGCGCTGATATTCCATCTTGGGGCACAGGTCCTGTACCACGGCGACGCCCCGCGCCTGCGCCTTTGCAGCGGCGCCTTCGTGCCGCACGCCGATCTGCATCCAGATCGTGCGCAGGTTCGGCAAGCGCGCCAGCGCCTCATCCACGATCGGGGCCACATGGTCGGATCGCCGGAAAATATCGACCATATCCACCTCGGTCGGACAGTCGGCCAGACTGGCGCGCACGGTTTCGCCAAAGAGCACCTCGCCGTCATGGCCGGGATTGACCGGGATGACCGAATATCCCTTCAGCTTGAGGTAGCGCGCCACATAATAGCTGGGCCGCACGGGGTTGAGCGAAACACCGACAACAGCGATAGACCGTGTCGTGTCGAGAATATGCCGGAGCGCTGTATCTGTGGGGCGTGTCATGCGTGCATGAAACGCCGGGGCGCGCGCATTGGCAATATAAAAAACGCCCGGCAAAAGCCGGGCGCAGGTGTGGAACGAGGGACAGTAACATAGAAAGACGCGGATGTTCCGGTCACGCGTCACACTAAAGATGTGGGGCCTCAAGACCCAAATTCCAGTCATGATCGCGCAACCGTGAGGGCTTTGTCATCCGCGATCTGTCCACAGACGCGTCCTCTGACGCTGACAACCCGCAAGACCCAACGGGCCGTCGTGCTCTGGCCCCTCTGCTGGAACAGCACAGGTAGTCCGGGCCGGGCATGTACCCCGGTTGCGTAAGAATTTCTTCAGCCCCGACCCGTATCGTTGGAAGGCCATGCAGATCACACCAACTCAGACTCAGCCCGCACACCCTCTGCCCGCAAGCGGCCATGTCGCGGGCTCCTCCCCTGCTTGCGGGCGCGGGTCGCGCGCCGCGCCGCCGGGTTTTCGAACCGGGATCGGTCGGAACGCTCTGCACGTCGTAGCTGTCAGGGCGCGGCCACTGCCTGTGCTGGCGCGACAGCGTCGCATCGCGCCTCTGGGCAAGCGGGTGATGGATATCCTGCTAGCGCTGATTGGACTGACGCTGTGCCTGCTCCCCTGCCTGCTGATCGCGGTCATGATCAAGGCCAGTTCGCGGGGGCCGGTGCTGTTCTGGTCGGACAGGGTCGGGCGCGGCAATGCCCTGTTCCGGATGCCCAAGTTCCGGACCATGGTCCGCGATGCGCCGCTGATCGCAACGCCGTTCCTCCAGGATCCGGACCGCCATGTCACGCCGCTGGGCCGTATCCTGCGGCGCACCAGCCTTGACGAGTTGCCTCAATTCTGGGCGGTCCTGAAAGGCGACATGAGCATTGTCGGCCCGCGCCCGGCCCTCTTTAACGAAACCCGCCTCATCGCCTTGCGCACCAGGGCGGGGATTCACCAGTTACCGCCCGGCCTGACCGGGCTGGCACAGGTTTCGGGCCGCGATCTACTCTCGATGCAGGAGAAGGTGTTTTTCGACAGGCGGTATCTGCGGGACCGCTCGTTGCGGATGGATGTGTGGATCTTGTGGCGCACTGTGTCCGTGGTGCTGGCAAGGCGCGATATCAGCCATTGACCAGAGGCGGACAACCGCGCTGCATTGAGCAGGTCGGCACGGACCGCGTTCGTGTCGCGCGGCGCGCGAGAGTGGCCAGCGCCAGGTTGATGCCGGCAAGCAGGCCATCGTCGCGCCAGCGGTAGAAATGGTAGCGCACGCTCGAGACCGGCGGAAAGTCCTTCGCCAAGAGGGACCACGCGCAACCTGCCGCCGCAATATGCTGAATCGCATCCCAGACCCGGCGCAACTCCACCTCTCGCGCACGCCCAAGGCGGTTGTGACCGGGCAACAAAGACCGCGGGATCTTCCATTCCGCATCGGTCAAATCGATTGGATAGCGCTTCGTTTTGCGCATATGCTGCGCACGGGTGAGTTCGGTCAAGGCCAGTGTGATTTCCGTTCAGCTTCGCAACCGAACAGAATCACAACCTGCTGAATTCACTTAACTCATTTCAGATCAGCCTCTGAGAGGGGTGTAATGGACTTCACCCGGCTTAAGCGTATTTATGTTGGGTTTTATGTGGGATATTATCCACGATGGGCTGATTTATTCAAGGAGAACAATTGAACTTGGCGGTAGTGATGAGCCTGAAAGACAACCTTCTCCACTTCTGACGCACCTACCGGCGCTCAAATCGCAGCTTGAGTGACGACACACAGTGTAACGTCGAACGGATCAGCACCGCCCTCATGCTTAGCAGACCATGTGACGGAATCGCCACGCAGTTGAAGTAACGTCGGCAGCCTGTCGTCAAATGGCATAAATCGCCCCATCCGCCAGTGTTTCGAAGGGTGCCGACATTCTATTGGCAAGCATTTCAGGCCCCAGATGGTTCAGGAGGATCCGCCGAAACTGTATGTCTGGCAGCTTTGACAATAAAACTGGTAGGCTCAGGTGACCGCCATAAGGCTGTTCCTCATAGTTAAAGCATTCACAAACAAACAGGTCGCTGTCTGCGGCAATATCGTAAAGCGCGTCGACCCATCCGGTGTCGCCAGAAAAGGCGATAACCTTGCCACAGGTCTCAACCCGCAGAGCCGTTGCCTCAAAGGGACCGGTGGGATGCCGGACCGTTTTCGACAGTATGCAGCGGTCCCCAACCTGGACCGGCCGATCAGGATCTATCTCGATCAGGTCAAGGTGGAAGCGCCATGTCTTTTTCCACACTCCCGGACACATGACTTCGGTCATGTCTTGTAGCCTTTTCGCTAGGCCGCGCGGGCCCATGATGCGCAAGGGCGCGTCAACCCTCGCGACGTATTCCCGATCCAGGAGGAAGAATGGCAGCCCACCCATATGGTCTTCGTGGAAATGGGTCAGAACGATCTGATCGATCACTTGCTGGTCAAGCCCGCAGGCGCGAAGTGCGATCAAGGAACGCGCACCAAAATCAACAGCCAGGGTACCATTCAGATCGTTGATCAGGAAACAGCTTTGGAACTGCCCGCCACTGCCGAATGCGTCGCCGCAACCGACAACCCGAAGCTCAACGTTATTTGGCAAATTGGAAATCTCCTTCTGTTTCTCGTAATCTCACCCGGAAGAGGTTGGACCGTTCGGCGATCTCGCGGTGGGGTCGGGCCTAAACTTGGACGTCCAGTTATTGGTCCCGTGTCGGAAGCCCGCGTTTATGCTATTTTATTTCGGATTTGACTACTGAACGGGGAAGCAACCCATGACTGAAAACAACCGATCGCCGCGGCCGCGCCGCAAACACCCATTCCGCCGCAGTGCTGTGGAAAAGTATCAGCGCGCCTCCGGGATCGATACACCAGAGTTGACTTTGCAGCGGCGGATCGCGCTGCCGATTGCCGGAGTAGCAGCCCTGGCGCTGGCCGCGCTGGTGTGGTGAGGGTCGCGCGTGAAGAGGGCATCAAGTGACAGACGGGCTCTGTCATGACAGGAAAACCTGGCGTTCTTCGGACAATGCGCGGCGAAACGCGGGCCGCGCCAGAGCCGCATCAGGAAGGCCGTCATGGACAACCTTCCCATCAGCCAGGACAATCACCTTGTCGGCCAGTCGGATCGTGCTTTCCCGATGGGTCACAATCAGGCAGGTCAGTCCCATCTTCCGGAAGTTGGCGATCAGCCGGGCCTCTATATCGTCGGGCACTGCGTTCATCGCCTCATCCAGAACCAGCAATGCAGGGTCAGCCGCAAGTTGCCGGGCGATCAGCAACCGCTGCATCTGTCCGGTCGAGATCGTGTTGACGTCAACGATGGTCTGCAATCCCATGGGCATTGCCGCGACATCACTCGTCAGCGCCACCTGTTCCAGCAGGTGCCTTGCCCGTGCCACATCGACCAGTTCTGTCACAGATAACTGGGATCGCAAGGTAGATGCAGTTTCCAGATGATCGTGTTGGAACACCGCACCGATCTGTCTGTTGCGCATCAATTCGCCCAGATCCCGGATCGAGGCTTGTCCATGGCAAATGTCGCCGGTGTCTGGAGGCATCACACCAAGGACAAGGTCAAGCAATGTGGATTTTCCGCTGCCCGATGCGTCGGCCAGGACGGTGATGGATCCTGGTACAAGCTGGGCGGAAATCTCCTTGAGAACCCGCGTCCCGTCGAACTCATACGAAAGGGTGCAAATATCAAGAGCTTCGGACCTGGTTGCTTGAGCTGTCCCTGCGGTTTTCGGGATGACCAGCAAGTGGCGCAGATCGGTCAGCCGGGGATAAGCCCTGACGAGGTTAATGCCGATCTGTCCCAGCATAGCCGCCGCAGCCAGCGACAGCAGGCTGGCAAGAGCAAGCCCTGGCTGCGGCGGCAGGCCAATTATGTCAAGTCCGACGAGGGCTATCGCCCATGGCGTTGCGCGGATCAGTGCCAATCGGTGCCAGAGGGCCAAGCCTGTTCTCGCGCGCGCGCTTCGTAGCTGGCGCCATAGGTCTGAAACGGTGCTGTCCGCCCTTAGGGTCTGAAGTCTTGGCAAGCCCTGCATCAGTCGGGACGTTAGACGCGCAAGCTGCCGTTCCGCGTCCTGATATCGCTTGGTTCTGTTTCTCAGTCCGTGCGCGGCAAGTCCCGGGATGCAGGCAGCGAGACCACAAACAAGAAGCAGCCCCGGCAGTGCCGACAGGTGCGCGACTGCGATATAGGCCAATCCGAACAGGTTCAGGCTCAGCGCAGTGATCGTGCGCGGCCCGTCCGTTCTAGTGGCTTCGGCCAGAGAGCCCGGCA
>SLQN01000578.1 GCA_007131465.1 Paracoccaceae bacterium | reverse complement strand
TGGTTCGTGGGGCAAGTGATGAAAGCCACCGGCGGCAAGGCCAATCCGGCAGCGGTCAATGAGATCGTGAGCGCGAAGCTGGGGCTGTAGGCGGCGGGGCTTGCGTGGACCGCAAGCCCCATCAAGGCAAAACCGGAAAAAAAACCGCGCCCCTGAGAGGCGCGGTTTTCAGTCAGTCTAAGCGGGCAGGATTACTTGATCTTGCCTTCCTTGTATTCGACATGCTTGCGCACCACGGGATCATATTTCTTGATCGCGAATTTCTCGGTCATGGTGCGGGCGTTTTTCTTGGTGACGTAGAAATGACCCGTGCCTGCGGTCGAGTTCAGGCGGATCTTGATGGTGGTTGGCTTTGCCATGATGTCATCTCCTGAGCCGGGCGGCGCGGCATGGACTGGCCACTTTTCCCGTGAATTCTGCACCTGCCTTCTACCTGCCAGCCCCGGCTTGTCAACCGCATTGTCGGCAGTTTTCGCAGGCAAAGTCCCGATCCGGCCTGTGCGCGGGCAGAAAAACTGGCGGATGGTCTGTAAGCCGGGTTCTGTTCCGGGGTTGCCCCCTTCGATGACCATTCCTCTGCCCCTGCGCTTGCGCGCAGGATCTAGCTGCCAACCCGGATTTCGGGCTGAGGCGGCCCTGCGGGGATATCCGGCCAAAACCGGATCACGCCCGCGCGAAATCCCTATTCGGCATTGCTCCGGGTGGGGCTTGCCGTGCCGGTCCGGTTGCCCGTCCCGCGGTGGGCTCTTACCCCACCGTTTCACCCTTACCCAGACAGGCTGGGCGGTCTGTTTTCTGTGGCGCTTTCCCTTGGGTTGCCCCAGCCGGGCGTTACCCGGCACCCTTGCCTCATGGAGCCCGGACTTTCCTCGCCCCCTTCTCAGGGCACGCGGTCATCCGACCATCCGCCGCGTCAGCACATATGCGGGCCGATCTGATGACGCAAGGCACATTTGCGGCTATGATCGCAACATTGAAGGGGGCGTATTCATGACCAAGACCATCATCCTGCTGTTTGACGGCACGGCCAACACCGTGAAATCCAATCGCAGCAATATCCTGCGGCTGTATGGCTGTCTGGAGAAATCCGAGCGCCAGCTTGTCTGGTACAGCCCCGGTGTCGGAACATTCGGCGGCGAGGACACGCTGTTTCACTATCGCCAGCAACTGCGCGAATGGCTGGACCGCGCGACAGGCTGGGGGCTGGATGCAAATGTCAAGGAAGCCTACCGGTTTCTGGTCAACACTTATGACAACGGCAAACGGGACGGACGCCGCGTGCAGCCGCGCGACCGTGTGGTCATGTTCGGCTTTTCGCGCGGCGCCTACACGGCGCGGGTGCTGGCGGGGTTTCTGAATGCCTTCGGGCTGATGGAGCCGCGCCATCTGAACCTGCTTGATCAGGCGTATCGCGCCTACAAGGGCGTCGCGGAGCATCCCGGCGCAAAAGGCGACTGGGACGAGATGAACCTGTGGTACCGTGTGTTGCGCCCTGACATCGTGCCGATTGCGGCGCTCGGGTTGTTCGACACTGTCAGTTCCGTTTTCGAATGGGGCCGCACCGGGCCGCGATTTCGGGCGCATGCGAATACCAGCGAGAACCCTTCCGTCGCGGCCGTCCGCCATGCGGTTGCGCTGGATGAACGGCGCGCGCTGTATTCGCCGCTTTTGTGGCCCGCGGGGCAAAGCTATTTCGCCAACCGCTTCCGGCGCGGACGCGCGGAGGCGCAGGACCTGCGCGAGATGTGGTTCGCGGGGGTGCATGCCGATGTCGGGGGCGGCTACCCCGAGCGAAATTCGGCGCTTGGCAAGGTCGCGCTGGACTGGATGATCCGCGAGACGCAAGGTCTGGGCATTCACTATCGGCAATCAACCATCAACCGGCTGGTGCTGGGGCAACAGGGCGATGCCCCGTCTGACCGCTATGTGGCCCCGGACCCAATGGCGCAGGCGCAGGAATCACTGACCCTTGGCTGGCTGCTGACCGGGCTGGTTCCGCGCCGCGTTCCCAAGGGGATGCCGACTCAGACCCTTTTCGGGTTGCACCTGCCGCTGTGGCGCAGGCGCTTTGTCCCCGAGGGCGCGCTTGTGCATGAAAGCGTGGCCGCACGGCAGGGCAAGACGCTGCTTGCCTCGCCCAATCTGCCGCGCGATCCGGTTTACACGGATTGAGTCCCTTGCCCCCCTATCCCGGCTGCACTAAGCATTCGGCCAAGCGAAAGGGGGTATGATGCGTATTCTTGTGACCAATGATGACGGGATAAACGCACCCGGCCTGGCGGTTCTGGAAGAGATCGCGCAGGCCGTCGCCGGACCGCAGGGCGAGGTCTGGGTGGTGGCACCCGCCTTCGAGCAGTCAGGTGTGGGCCATTGCATCAGCTACACCCATCCCACCATGATCGCGAAACTGGGGCCACGGCGCTATGCCGCCGAAGGCTCGCCCGCCGATTGCGTGCTGGCGGGGCTCTATGATGTGCTTCAGGGTGCGCGGCCCGATCTGGTCCTCTCGGGCGTGAACCGGGGCAACAATTCCGCCGAGAACGCGATGTATTCCGGCACGGTCGGCGGCGCGATGGAAGCAGCACTCCAAGGCCTGCCCGCGATTGCGCTGTCGCAATACATGGGACCGCTTTCCGAGGACCTGCCCTCGATCTTCGACGCGGCCATCGGGCATGGACAGGCCGTGGTCGAACGCCTGTTGCAGCAGGGCGTCTGGGACACGGGCGATTACCGGCTGTTCTACAATGTCAACTTCCCGCCCGTGGCGCGCGCGGATGTGAGGGGGCTGAAGGTCGCGCCACAGGGCTACCGCAAGGACACGTTCTTCGGGGTGAAGCCGCATGTCTCGCCCTCAGGTCGGAAATTCCTCTGGATCACGGGCGGGCCGCAGCACATGCCGACCGCGCCCGGCACGGATGCCGCGGTCAATCTGGAGGGATATGTCTCGGTGACGCCGATGCGCGCGGACCTGACCGCGCATGACGCACTTGATGCGGTGCGCGAGGCGCTGGAATGACCGAAGACGACACCCCGCCCGCCGACCCCGCCGAAGCCCGGATGCGGTTCGTCTATGCGCTGAGGTCGCGCGGGGTGACCGATGCGCGCGTGCTTTCGGCCATGGAGGAAATCGACCGGCAGGATTTCGTCACGGGCATCTTTGCCGACCGCGCCTATGAGGACATGCCCCTGCCAATCGCCTGCGGTCAGACGATCAGCCAGCCCTCGGTCGTGGCGCTGATGACCGAAGCCTTGCAGGTCGGCCCGCGCGACAAGGTGCTCGAGATCGGCACGGGGTCGGGCTATCAGGCGGCAATCCTCAGTCGACTTGCGCGCCGTGTCTATACGGTCGAACGCCACCGCCCGCTGGCGCGGGCCGCGCAAAAACTGTTCGACAGGCTGGGCCTGACCAATGTGACGGCAATGGTGGCCGATGGCAGCCACGGTCTGCCCGATATCGCGCCCTTTGATCGCATTATCGTGACCGCAGCCGCCGAAGACCCGCCGGGGCCCCTCTTGGCGCAACTGCGCCTTGGCGGTATCATGGTTGTGCCGGTCGGTCAGTCTGATACGGTCCAGACGCTGATCCGCGCGGTCCGTGTGGAATCCGGGTATGAGTATGAGGAATTGCGCGCTGTCCGTTTCGTGCCACTGGTCGAAGGTATTGGCCAGTAGGACATGATGCCGGGGATGACGGGATACACTGTCACGACAGCGCCTTGAAAGGGCAGAGCAGATGTTGAACCACACCCGATTGATCCTGTTGTGCAGCGCAGCCGGGATCGCACTTGCGGCCTGTAGTGATTTCGACCTTGACCTGCGTCGCGCCGACAACGGCTTTTCCACCACCGATGCCGCGCGCCAGGCGACCGCCACGCGCCCGCGCCCGGATGCGCGCGGGATCATCTCCTACCCCGAATATCAGGTTGTTGTCGCGCAGCCCGGCGATTCTGTCAGCACGGTCGCCGCGCGCATCGGGATGAGCGAAGCCGAGCTTGCCCGGTTCAACGCGCTTACACCCGACACAGCGCTGCGCGCGGGCGAGGTGCTGGCGCTGCCGCGCATGCTTGACGGTCAGACCGGCCCCGCGCGGGGCAGCGGAATCGAGATATCGACGCTTGCCGATACGGCTATCGCGCGGGCCGAAGGCACGGCAGCGCCTGCCGCCCAGGCACCGCGCGCGCCCACTCAACCTGCCGGACAGCAGCCAGTGCGCCACCGCGTCGAACGTGGCGAAACCGCCTTCCAGATTGCGCGCCTGTACAATGTGACCCCGCGCGCACTGGCCGACTGGAACGGGTTGGACCCGGAAATGCGTGTGCGCGAAGGCCAGATGCTTCTGATCCCGGTCGCGGCAGGGTCCGGGTCAGACACGCCGCGCCCGGCAGCTTCTGAGGCTATCTCGCAACAAAGCGTGCCCGCACCCGGAACCGGCAGTCAGACCCCGCTGCCGCCAAGCGCCTCGACTGCCCTGCCCGACCCTGCCCCGCCCGCGCGCGAAGCCGCGCGCGAGGTGGAGGAGGCGCGCCCCCCCTCGCCTGCGCTGGCCGAAGACCGCAGCGCCCCGGCCCGCAGCAGTTTTGTCATGCCTGTGGACGGGCGGATCATCCGCGCCTATCAGCCCGGGCGCTATGAAGGAATCGGGATTGCAGCAAGCGCAGGCACGACAGTACGTGCTGCGGCTGCCGGGCGGGTTGCGGCAGTTACAGAGGACACGACTGGTGTCAAAGTTGTCGCGATCCAGCATGACGGCGGATTATTGACATTCTACGCGCAGCTTGACAACCTGACCGTCGCGCGCGGCGCCAGTGTCACGCAAGGACAGGCCATCGGCCGCGTCCGCGCAGGCGACCCGAGCTTCCTGCATTTCGAAATCCGCGACGGCATGAACAGCGTCGATCCGATGCGGCATCTGCAATAAGGGCGCGCGCGGTCAACTTGACGGTCCGCCTTGCCTGTTGCGCGTGATCTGTTATCACCTGCTGTTAGCGCTAACCAGATCGGAGAACCCGCATGACCCCAACTGAGCAAAGCAAACATGCCGCGGCGATCTGCGCCCTTGCCCCGGTCATTCCTGTGCTGGTGATCGAGGATCTGGCGCATGCCCTGCCGCTGGCGCAGGCGCTGGTGGCCGGGGGATTGCCAGTGCTGGAGGTCACCCTGCGTACCGACTGCGCGC
This sequence comes from Paracoccaceae bacterium, assembly GCA_007131465.1. Lineage (GTDB taxonomy): Bacteria > Pseudomonadota > Alphaproteobacteria > Rhodobacterales > Rhodobacteraceae > Roseinatronobacter. Next base: position 3,099 of record SLQN01000578.1, on the reverse strand, counting down.
TGGAAGCCATTGCGATCATGGCCGAGGTGGAGGGTGCAGTTCCGGGCGCAGGCACAGTCCTGACGGGCGCGCAGATGGAAGCGGCGCGCGACGCGGGCGCGCGCTTCGCCGTCTCGCCGGGGGCAACGCCTGCGGTGCTGGATGCGGCGCGGCTGAATGACATGCCGCTTATGCCCGGCGCTCAGACCTGTTCCGAGGTGATGGCGCTTCTGGAACAAGGCTATGAGGTGCAGAAATTTTTTCCGGCCGAAGCGATTGGCGGGGTTGCGGCGCTGAAATCCATAGCCGGACCCTTGCCGCAAGTCAGTTTCTGCCCCACAGGCGGCATCAACGCCCTGCGCGCGCCGGACTATCTGGCGCTGAGCAACGTAGTCTGTGTAGGCGGTAGTTGGGTTGCCCCGCGCGCCGCAATAGAAGCAGGCGACTGGCAGGCCATTACCGAACTGGCCCGCGCTGCCGCGGCCCTGCCGCGGTAGCGTTGCCGTCGCGCAGAGTGGCAGCGCCCCCCGGCTTTCGGAATGACGCGCCCGAACTGCATCTGCCCAGCCCTTTTTTTCATGGTCTGCAAGGATTTTCCTGCAATACTACAGGGACACAACCAAGGCTTCGTCACCATGCAGACACTAGATCGCCGCAAATTTCTGGCCCTGTCCGGCTGTTCCCTGCTGATTTCGGGCTGCCTGCCCGCTATCGCCCCGTCCCCGCCGCCGGATTTCGACCCCATCGACTACAGCACGCGGCGCGACGGCGCGCATCGGCTGGCTGCCATCGACATCCAGCAGATCCCCGAATTCCTGCACCGGCAGGTCGTGCGCTATCCGTCCGAGGAATCGCCTGGCACGATAATCATCGAAAATGGCAACCGGCTGCTATACCTGCTGCTTGAGGATGGCTATGCGCTGCGCTACGGGCTGTCGGTGGGCCGCGAGGGGTTTGACTGGACCGGAGAATCCACTGTCTATCGCAAGGCACACTGGCCCACATGGACCCCGCCGCCCGAAATGATCGCGCGCGAGCCGGATCTGGAACGCTGGAAAGACGGCCAGCCGGGCGGGCCAACGAACCCGCTGGGCGCACGCGCTCTGTATCTGATGACAGACGGGCGCGATCAGGGGTATCGCATCCACGGCACACCGGAATGGCGCTCCATCGGGCGGTTTGCATCCTCGGGCTGTTTTCGGATGCTGCAACAGGACGTGATCGATCTCTATGACCGCGTGCCGGTCGGGACGCGCGTCGTCGTGATCTGAACCGACAAAGGCCCGATCTGCCCTTACGCCGTCATGGCCCAGGGCGTGCGCGACGCGGCCCAGGACCGGACGGCTGCGCCGAAAGACTCGAACAGGGGGCGCGATACCGGGTCCTGTCCGGCCTGCCATTCGGGATGCCATTGCACCGACAGCGTGAACCCGCGCGCGCCGTCGACATACAGCGCCTCGGGGGTTCCATCAGGGGCATGGCCATCGATGACGATCCGCGCGCCCGGCGTCTTGATCCCCTGCCCGTGCAGCGTATTCGTCATGACCTCGGGCGCGCCCATCAGTCGGTGAAACACGCCCCCTTGCACAAAGCTTACCTTGTGGCGCAGCGCGAATTTTTCCTCGAGCGTCCCATCGGGCGGCATGCGGTGGTTCATCCGCCCCGGCAGATCTCGGATTTCGGCGTGCAACGTGCCGCCAAGGGCTACATTGACTTCCTGAAAGCCCCGGCAGACCCCCAGAAAGGGCTGACCGCGTTCAACACAGGCCCGGACCAGTGGCAAGGCAATCGCGTCACGCGCGCGGTCAAAAGCGCCATGCGCAGGGGTCTCGGCCTCGCCATATTCTGCCGGGTGCACATTGGGTCGCCCGCCGGTCAGCAAAAACCCGTCACAGGCTTCCAGCAATTCCTCTACCGACACGAAACGCGGGTCGGTTGGCACAAGAAGCGGCAGACAGCCAGCAACCTCTGCCACAGCTTCAGAGTTCATGATCCCGCCAGCATGGGCGGGATACTGGTCGTTGATAAGATAGGAATTGCCGATGATTCCGACAACAGGTCTGTGCATGCTGGTTTCCGATGATTTATCCCCGCAGCATAGCGATTATACGCGGACAGTCGAGAGGCCATGCCCGGTGCGCAGCGGTCCCGCCTGATAATTGAACATATCGCGCGGTCACATGCGGCGGATATAAGTCCAGGTCGGAACCACGACACCGCGCGCGACTGAAAACGCCTCGGCATCGCCCAGGTAATCGAAACCGGCATTCGTCAGCACCTGGGCCGAGGCCGGATTGTCCTGAAACACCTCGGCGAAAAGGGTGCGCGATTTGTGAGGATTGTTCTGGATCACGGCGCGCACGGCTTCTGACGCAAAACCCGCATTCCAGAAGGCGGGCGCCACCCAGAAGCCGATCTGGCTCTGCTGCCGGTCGAGCGGCTTGAGCGACAACAACCCCATGACCTCGGATGTGCCCGAGACCGACCCATCCAGAACCCAGACATCTTCGTCCCGATCGGGCGCAGTCGAGCGGACGATGAACTCTTCCGTCGCCTCGGGCGGCAGAGGATGCGGGATCGAACGCGTCCCTTCCGCGATGCGCTTGTCGCCGGTATAGAGCGACAGCAGCCCTGCATCCGCGCATGTCAGGGGGCGCAAGACCAGACGCGCTGTCGTCAGGACCGGCTGATATACGTCGATGGTGGTATTCTGGTTCATGCTCATTCCTCCGTTCGGGCCGTAGCCCGCCCCCTCTTTATTCCTCCGGCCCGAGAACCATTCCCAACATATGGAAATCATACGCATAAAATAAAAGGGCCGGCATGTCTGCCGACCCTGATCTACACGCGAAATGTAAATGTTCGGCTTATTCGGCGGCAGTCTCCAGCGGCTGGATGGAGACGAAGCTGCGCCCCTTCAGACCCTTGGTGAAGACCACATGGCCTTCGTTCAGGGCAAAAAGCGTGTGATCGCGGCCCATGCCCACACCGTTTCCCGGCCAATGTTTCGTGCCGCGCTGGCGCACGATGATATTGCCAGCAAGAGCATGCTGACCACCATAAAGCTTTACGCCGAGACGACGGCCCGCCGAATCGCGACCGTTACGTGAGGAGCCGCCT